>CALVHY010000054.1 GCA_944329205.1 uncultured Bacilli bacterium
TATTTATAATCCTTAATCACTTCAAGTATTTCCGTATTCGGCTTTAAAGTCTGAATGGTCTTAAATTCAAGCATAAAAAATGTCCTCCTTCCTAGAAAGAGAACATTTAAGTTTCATATATAAAAATCGAGTAGAGAAAATTAAAATAGATTTTCTCTATTTTAATTGGTCCCTCTCACACCACCGTACGTACCGTTCGGTATACGGCGGTTCAATTTATATTACAGTATGTACTTTCTGATAATGTTCTATCGGAAAAATAAGTCCTATTTGCTTTAATATTTTATTTGTAATAAATATACTTATATAAAGTGAGGAATTCCAATACTTTTTTCTACTATATGCTATTGCTTTTGCTTGTTCTTCATTACATCCAAGTTTTCTCAATCGCTCAATTCTCTTCTTGGGAACTTTCCATTGTTTCCATATAATACATCGTATTCTTCTATTTAAATGCGATGTAATACTCTGCATATAAGTTTTCATGTCTGCAATTCTAAAGTAGTTTATCCACCCTCTTATAACTTGATTTAATTTGATAACTCTCTTATCTAGTGAAATACTCAGGCTCCTTTTTGTGAGCTGTTTTAATTTTCTCTTAAATTTTTGAATTGACTTTAAGTGTGGTTTTGGCTTAATTATACCCGTTTTGGTGTAGTAAAATCCAAAACCTAGGTATTTTATTTGGGGCGGTCTTGCAACCTTACTCTTTTCCACATTGACCTTCAATCCTAGTTTCTTTTCAATGAATTTCGTTATACTTTCCATAACTCTATTCGCTGCTTTTTCACTTTTAACTACAATTATACAGTCATCGGCGTATCGAGTAAACCTCAAGCCTCTTTTCTCAAGTTCTTTATCTAATTCATTTAACATGATATTAGATAATAAAGGCGATAGATTCCCACCTTGAGGGGTACCTACTTTTATAGGTCTTACTATTCCATTTTCCATTACTCCGCTTACTAAATATTTTCTTATTAATGACACAAGTTCTCCATCATGTATTGTTTTCATAATGATTGATATTAATTTATCATGGCATACTGTATCAAAGAACTTCTGTAGGTCTATGTCTACTATCCACGTGTATCCATCATTGAAATATTCTAGTAATTTAATGATAGCCTGTTCACACGAACGGTTTGGTCTAAAGCCATAACTCGTTTCACTAAACTGTTCCTCATATATTGGAGATAACACTTGTACTATGGCTTGTTGTATAACTCTATCTACTACAGTTGGTATTCCAAGTCCTCTCTTATCACCGTTGTCTTTCGGAATGTAGACTCTTCTTACTGGACTAGGTTTATATTTTCTCTTCCGTATTTGTTCTTTGATTTCCTCTTTATGTTGATACATATAATAACCAAGTTCGTCAACAGTAACTCCATCAACTCCACTTGCTCCTTTATTTTTATATACTTGTTTGTATGCTTTAAATAAATTTCTGTCATCTAAGACTTTTTCTAGTAATTCCATACTCGTTCTTTCCTTTCTAATTTCAACATTAATCACTTATCCTTTGAGGATTTTTCAGAAAATACGTTTCTTACTCTACCTTTTATTCATTCTGACTTATGATTAACATAATCTTAGTGTACTTAAACACTATAAATTGTTCAGTCCTTCGGCATTTGTGAGACCTCTAGTTCTTCACTAGCTCGTTTCCACACCTACTATGACCTCGGCTGACTTCTCATGACAAACCTTTTTTGACCGGCATTACATCTATTAACAATTGGCATATGAAACCGTTTGTACTTATCCGTCCATGAGACCTCCCGTGGTAAGACATATAACTTTCCTCGTTTACTCACTTGATTTACTATATAAAGTTACGTGTATCTTTTGGGCTTTAGTTTGTTATGTAACCTTACCCCTTTATATAGCCTTTGTATCAAATTTCTATTCGTTGAGCCACGATTTTGTTTCACGCTTCCTTTAGCCCCAACATCACTGTTGATGCTTTGCGTTTCCCTAATACTTCGCAGATACCGACGCGTATAGTGGACTTTCACCACCTAGTTATATGCCATGCACGGCACACATAAAAAGTCTTATAAATTAAGACTTCTTTTTCCTAATGGTGACCCATATGGGTTTCGAACCCATGAATATTGCCTTGAGAGGGCAACGTGTTAAACCTCTTCACCAATGGGCCATATAAAATAACAAAATGTTATTTTATAAATTTATTAAAACGTTTTAAAATTCTTTCTTTTCCAATTAATTTTAATAACATATATAAATCAGGAGTTTGAGCTTTTGATGTTAAAGCAACTCTTATAACCGTACTAATATCAGTTACATTACCTTTAAAATCATCAGGATTTTCTTTATAATCCTTCATATTAGCTGCATAACCTAAACGATTAGTTAATTGTTTAATTTTTTCAAACCATTCATCTTTACTATCGGTTTCATCATAATACTCATTAATATATATATTTAAAATATTAGCTATTTCATTTTTATCAGTAATTTTCATCCAATCATATTTTAAATTATCCATATCAAATAATTCATCATACATATACCATACTTCATCTTTAATATTGCCAAAACGTTCATAATCTTTTCGTGGTTTTTTTTGTTCTCTTTCGATATTGAAAATAGCAATCGAATAATCTTTATATTTAATTAACAAATGATAAAATTCTTGATCGTATTCTTTAGCATATTCTAAAGTTTGATTATATACTTCTGAAGCTTTCAAACGACTAATATAATTTCTAGAAATATTTAATAATTTATCTAAGTCAAATAAAGTTCCACTTTCACTTATCTTTTTAAAATCAAATTTAAAATCATCAATACTCTTATCTTTATTATCGTCATACCAACTTTCAAAATTAAAATTAGCAATAGTCATTAAATAAAGTTTAACAGCTTCAACAGGAATACCTTGTTCATGATAATAACTAACGGCTGCTTCAGGATCTTTTCTTTTGGATAATTTTCGTCTTGATCCATTTTCATCTACTTTCATAACTAAACCTAAATGAGCATACTTAGGTATATCAAAATTAAACTTTTTAAATAATTCAATATGTAGTGGTGTTGATGATAACCATTCTTCACCTCTTAATACATGCGTAGTTTTCATTAAATGATCATCAACTACATGCGCGAAATGGTAAACTGGAACACCATCACTTTTAATTAATACATGATCAATATCATTTTCTGGAAATTCTATTTTACCACGTACCAAATCATTAACAACAATTTTTTTATTAAAATCACCAGTTGATTTTAAACGTAGAACATAAGGTTTTCCTTCTTTAATAAGTTCAACTCTCTTTTCATTAGTTAAATTCCGATCTTTAGCATATTTTCCATAATAACCAAGGCGATCTTTTTTCTTTTCTTGCTCTTTACGAATTTCATCTAATTCTTCACTAGAACAAAAACATGGATAAGCCATATCATTTTCAACTAAATACTTAGCATAAGTATGATAAATTTCTAATCTATTGGTTTGTAAATATGGTCCATAGTTACCTATTTCTTCTGTTTGAGAAACAAAACCTTCATCAATATTTATATCAAAATTATTTAAGTCATCAATAATACCTTGAATACCATTTTCAACTGATCTTTTTTGATCAGTATCTTCAATTCTTAAATAATAAATACCATCAGTATCATTAGCAACTTTTCTTCCAATAAATGCTGAACACAAACTCCCCATATGGACAAAACCAGTAGGACTAGGTGCGAAACGAGTAACAATCGCTCCTTGTTTTAAATCTCGTTTTGGATAAAGTTTTTCATAATCTTCAACTGTTTTATTTACATTAGGATACATTAAATCAGCTAATTCTTTATTTGTCATTTTTCATCACCTTTAAAATATTTAAATAATTATATATATAATAACATAAAAAATATTTTTTTTAAACTATTAATAAAGTTTTTAAATAAAGATTTATATAAATATTAAAATTTTTTAAGCACAACCATGTTTTTTATAAGTATGGCATTTAACTTGATAAATTCTACCTATTACATATTTTTTTAAATTT
>CALVHY010000055.1 GCA_944329205.1 uncultured Bacilli bacterium
TCCATCTCCTTTAACAAATTTTTGATTTCTATATCTTCTAAAGTTTCGATTCCAACGTGATTGTGCTGAAGCGGTTTATAAAGCTAATCAAGAAAGTATTAACTCAATAAAACTACAGATAAGAATATTAGAAAGTCAGATAGATCGAGAATGGGGGTTAGTAAAAAATTAAAGGAGATGGAAAAGAATGGTATGGGTAGATATTGATGAAGATATTTTAAAGAAAGTACAAGAAGCTACTATAACTGATTATGAAGCAGTGGGTGGTAAAGTAACAATAGAAAGTTTACTAGGAATGGTTGAGGATTTACTTATTGAATTAGAAAATAAAGATGACGAGATAAAAGAAATAGTCGGGGATAGAGAAAGTAATTACAGACCGCTTACAGCTCATGAACTATATGATTAAGAGGCGGAAAATGATTAGAACTGCTAGAGATAGGATTTTAGAACATTTAGAAAAAAATAAAACAATAACAAGTTGGGAAGCGATAAAAGAATATGGAATTACCCGATTAAGTGAATACATACGACAATTAAGACGTGAAGGTTATATGATTGTTAGCAACTGGACTGAAAATATAAATCGTTATGGAGATAAAGTAAGATATGTAGTTTATGAATTGAAGGAGGAAAAATAGATGAAATTAACTAAAGAGGAAGCTTTAACAAAAATAAAAGAACTAGAAGAGTATATTGAAAGTTTAGATAAAGAACCAAAACTATATGACATAGTAAATTATTGTAATAATGAGTGGTATGTTATTAAAGTTGAAGAAGATACTGTTACTTTAATGTCAAAAAATATAATTGGCAAATGCACTTATAGCGATAATAATAGTAATGATTTCACAGAAAGCAATTGTATTAAGTTATTAAATGATTTTATGAAAAAGTTAAATAAAAAGGATTTAAGGCTTATGAAAATAAATTTTGATGAAGACAAATTTACTAACTGTTTAATTAGAATACCAACACTTAGAGAAATAGAGCAAATGCCTATGAGTGTAAGAGAATGCGGAGATGCTTATTGGACTATGACTTCTAGTTATGGAGTAAGTGAAGATTCTGATTATGCTTTCGTGTTCTTTGTGGGTTCGAATGGCTACCTCTACTACAACAGCGTGAACAGCACGTATGGTGTGCGCCCAGTATTCACGCTGAAAACTGAGCAACTGTTATAGCTTTAAAATCTATATTGATTTTAATCAGGAAGGCGAAAATAGAGAGGATAGATAATATGAACATAACATCAGAACAACCTTATACAGTGTTTAGAAACGACTATAATCAATACACATTTTATAAACTGGGAATTTCCAAACGAGATGCAACTGGAAAATGGATAAATGGTTATATTAGATGTAAATTCAAAAAAGATGTAGTAGTTGAAAACAAGACTAGAATATATCTAAAAAAAGCATGGTTATCTTTTGATTTAAAAGAGAAAGAAACAATACCATTTGTCTTTGTTTCTGAATTCGAAACCGTAGGAGAAGTAATAGAAAAAAGCACTGAGAATGTTGAAAAAAGCACCGAGTTTTCGAGAAAAAACACTGAGAGAACTGCAGAGGAACCGCAGATAACCGCAGACGAACTGCAGACAACTGCAGACGATCCATTTGCGAGTTTTGGTGAAGAGATCGTTATTCGAGACGAAGATTTACCATTTTAATAAATTTAAAAGCTACTAAACCTTATCTATGGTTACCTTCTTTTACTAATACTTAGCCGAGTTTGTGGTAGCGAGTTTGGGCTTTAATATTGATTTCCCTACAAAGGGAAAACGTAAGGAGAATATATGAAAGTAGATATTTTTAACACAAATAGAAAATATAGCATAATTTATGCCGATCCGCCTTGGTCATATAAAAATAGCCCTTCAAAGAAAGGGACAAGTAGAGGGTTCGCTAAAAATTACTATGATTTGATGTCTGTTGAAGAACTGAAACAAATCGATATAAGCAGTATTTCCGAGGAGAATGCAGTACTATTTATATGGGCTACATTTCCAATGATTCAAGAGGCTTTGGAAACTATTAAGAATTGGGGCTTTAGGTACAGAACATGTGCGTTTGTTTGGGTTAAGAAGAACAAAAAAAGCGATTCTAACTTCTGGGGGTGCGGTTATTACACAAGAAGTAATGTAGAGATTTGCTTATTAGCTACAAAAGGGAAAATTTTGGAAAGAAAATCGCATTCTATTCACCAAATTATTGAATCAAAAGTAGAAAAGCATAGCAAAAAACCGGACATAGTACGAGATAAGATAATTGAATTATTTGGTGATTTACCTAGAATAGAATTATTTGCTAGACAACAAGTAAATGGTTGGGACTGCTGGGGTGATGAAGTATGAAAGGAGCATATTTAACTATGGATGATGCTTATAAGATAGCAAATTTTGATAAAGTAAAAGAAGAAAATACAATGCTTAGGTCAGACAATTATAATTTAAAAAACATAATAAAAGAAAAAGATAAACACTATTTAGAAATAATAAAAGCCAAAAATTCTTACATAAAAGAACTAGAAAAAGAAAATAGCGATTTAAAGAGTAAGCAAATATCATTAGAGGTATAAAAATGGAATTTGAAAAATTAGCCTTTAAAAATAAAACAAAATTATCAAAATTAGATAAGCAGGATTTACTAGCAATAATTGAATTTCTACAGCTTGATAGAAAAAGTTGGTTCGACCAATTTACAAAAACACATAACGAAAGCATCGACATTGCTAAGCAAAACCAAAAACGTAAAGAAGTAATAGAAAAAGCATCAGAATTATTGCAATTATTGCATTATAAATTCCCAGACGATGATAGTATACATGAAGATATAGAAGATATACAAAAAATTTTAAAAGAGGTGGAATAAATGAACGAACTAATTGGAAAATATTTAAATGGATTTAAAATAGTTAAAATCGAAAAAGATCCTTTTGTAAAAGGACAAATAAATTTATTGACCGATGAAGAAAAAGTTGGTAAGTTTGGAGATAGAAACATAATTAAATTTTTTGTAAGAGATGAAAGTAATAGTGCTAAAGTTTATCAGGAATTAGCGGATAAAGAGAAACACGTACTAGAACAAAAATATGATAAAGCTCTATCAATTTTAGCTAATTTTTGGCCTCCATGCGAACAAGATGGTTTTATGGATAAAAACACCGATTATTGCACCTTGAAATGTGGAGTAGACGAAGAAATATTTAAAAAATGTTGGGATAGATACATAGAACAACATTTAGAGGTGGAATAAATGAGTGAAGAAGAAATGAAAGAACTTATCCAAAATGCTTTTCAAAGAACTTTAAAAGAATTAGAAGAAAAATTTGATAAAGAAATAATAGGTATTGATAATGAAAATAATTGATAAATTGAAAAAAGAATTTGGTTATTACAAAAAATATAAAAACTTAAAGAATAAAAATAAAAGATATAGAAGAATAATAAGAAAATTAAAGGAAGAGTTAGGAGATAAATAATGCGAGAAATAGAGTTTAGAGGAAAAGTAGCTGATGAACCAAACGAGTGGGTATATGGTTATCTAACAAACGAAAATACCATTTATCAGCCAAGAGAAACGAAATATTCGAAAAATTGTGGTGTTGGTGTATTTACTGTTATTCCAGAAACAATTGGCCAATACACAGGATTAAAGGATAAAAATAGTGTAGAAATATATGAGGGAGATATTATAAAAATTCATTATTTTTATGAAGGATATGATGTGGAAACATTGGGAGCAGTAGAATTGGAAAAAGATATATCAGGAATAGTAAGTTTAACAACTCCGCTAGGAATATATATAGACACTAAAGATGAATCTCAAAATTATTTATCTGAATATTTATACAATTTATCATTAGAAGAATATCCGGAACAATTAGAAGTAACAGGAAATATATATGAGGTAGAAGATGTTAAGGATTAAGGATGTCAAAAATTTTGAAAAGTTCTTAGAAGATAATGAAATAATTACAATGACTTTTAGACCTGTATACGGTCCTATAACCGTTTTTTGCCGAATTAGGGAATTTAAAGATTCTTTAGGAACCTGTTATTATGAATATCTTCAAATAGATGGAGATACAAAAATAATAACTGGTCGTATAGATTGCCCTGCTAGGGATTTGGTTTGGGAAACTAATCAATTGGAGTTAGACCATATACCGGCTGAAATAATAAATTTAGTAGAGGAAGTGAGTGATTAAATATGAATGATTGGATAGCAATAGAGATTTATCACGAAAGATATTCGTTTAATACTGATGTAGTATATCACGTTAATAAAACTCTAGAAGAGGTCTGTAATTATCATAGTTTTAATTATTCCGAACTAAAAAAAGAAGATGATAACCGTTACGTAGCTGATAGATGTGAACATGATAAGTACGATATAATTGATGATAATATGATTAGATACAGTATTCATGCACTTTTAATAATTGATGCACACTATTTGTGGGAAGTTGCTATAAAAGACGGTAAGGAATTTGAAATACCATTCCTTTTTGGGAACACAAACAAAAAATTTGGAT
>CALVHY010000056.1 GCA_944329205.1 uncultured Bacilli bacterium
CTAAGAAACGATCTAAAACCGTGTATTCATCTCCTAGAATGCTTGAAGCGAGTTTCTCAGCAAGAATAAATTTATATCCTTTTGATTCTACTCTTACATAGTATTCATCCGGATTAACACATAAAGCTACATTGGAAATGAGTGTCCATGGAGTTGTTGTCCATACCAAGAAATATTCATCCGCATCTATTCTTTTGAATGGTACTACGACCGTATCTACATCAATTTCTTTATATCCTTGTTGAACTTCATGCGTAGCAAGTCCAGTTCCACATCTAGGACAATAAGGAAGTATTTTTAAGCCTTCATAAAACATACCTTCATCAAAGAATTTCTTTAAAATCCACCACTCGGTTTCAATGTAATCATTATCATAAGTGATATATGGATGCTCTAAATCAATAAACTGTCCCATTTCTTTGGTAAGACGAGAGAATGCATCCTCATTTTCCCAAACTGTTTCCCGACATTTTTGGTTAAATTCTTTAATTCCGTATTTTTCTATATCTTCTTTACCAGTAAATCCCAGTTTTTTCTCTACTTGAACCTCTACTGGTAACCCATGAGTATCCCAGCCAATCTTTCTAAGTACTCTACTACCTTGCATAGTTTTATATTTACAAAAAGTATCCTTCAAAAATTTTGCTACCATGTGATTTAACCCTGGCATTCCATTAGCTGTAGCCGGCCCATCATAAAAAACAAAATTATTATTTTTATCCCTTGTTTCAATACTTCTTTTTAAAATATCAATCTTATCCCAATAATCTCTTATATCTTTTTCCATCAAATTAACATTACGTTTATCTAAATCTTTAAAATTTTTCATAAATCCTCCTTCTAAACACAAAAAAGGTAGCACCAAAGGGCGTAAAATAACGCGGTACCACCTTTATTTATAACTCTTCTTTTTAACGCAAAGTTACGTAATATTCTACTTATTTCAAATATTCAACTCCCAAGTGATCCTTTAAAAGTTCCCTTACTAATTTCCACCAACCATTAGCTCTCTTTAAATTTCCCTTTTAAACATCTTGTTCTTCGTCTGTTACACTATCTAAATAGTTAAGGGCAAATAATGCTGATATGCCTTCAATTATATCTTCATCTTCTACTTCTTCCGTAAATAGATTACCATTTTCATCTATTTCTTTAAAATATTTATATTCTTCTTTTGGCATCTCATTTTCATCAATTTCTACACAATATAAATATTTATCATTATTAAACAAAGCTGTATCCAGCACCATATACTCAACATTATCTTCCAATGTAATTATATCATCTACATTCATTACTAAATACCCCTTTTCATCTCTTTATCACTATCTTTATGATTTAAATAAGCTGCAATATCATCTTTAGCTCTCTTCACATCTAAGGCACTTCGCATATTATACTCACCTAAATCAATTCCTGTTTTTTCTAATACCCGTTTTTGATATTCCAATGCTTCATCCAATCTGTTTTCGTTAATTGCAGCAATATAATCATCTGTATCCTTATAAACACTATCATCACTAATTCTCGAAAATATTTCCTCTTCACTTGGAACATTAATAGTAACTGGCCTTGACCCTTCAACTCTAACTGTTCCTTTTTCACTACTTGCCCCGGCTTGATCTAAAGCTAATTGACTATTATCTACCGAATTAACCAAATTATCTATTAAAGACGATGCTTTATCACCTAAATCACGACTTAATTCTTTGACTTTTTTAAGAGCATTACTTCCTAACTCTTTAATTTGTTTTATCAATGAAGTTTTATCAAGATTTTTTTCGCTATCTTTACGATTTTTTCTGATCTTTTTTACAATATAAGTAACGCCACCACCAATAATACCAACTTTAGCTAAAGCTGTAGCCATAGCACTAAAAGCACTAGAAGCAGCAACATTAAAGTTTAAAGAGCCCATTGAAATATTAAATGTTTTAACTAAAAAACTATTGATACCTCCCGTTATTCCGCCCAAACTAGGGAATGCTGTCGCAAGGCAACTATTTGCATAAACGATAGTTGGAACCAAATTTGACAAAGCCCAAACTGTAACGATTATAGCTAAACCAATTCCTATAACCTTCTTTTTATTTTCCTTCCACCAACTGCTATTTTTAGCTTTTCGAACTGATTTAACAGCTTTTCGAATTGGCGCTTTTTCCTTCTTTTTAGGCTGTTTTAGTTTGGCTATTTCACTATTTAACTTATTATATTCCGCTAATTTATCACTTGGTATTTTAGCACCATTAACCATAACTAAATTATCAGCTGTTTTGGCCATCTTTAATATATCTAACTTTTTATTTAATAAGTCATAAAGTTCTCTATCTCTAGCTAAAACTTTTTTGTTTGAAGCAAGTTCACTAGGATTTGATCCTAAAGCATACGCTTCGAGCGTCTTTATTTCATCAGCTACTCTTTTAATAATATCATCATTTATATCTTTCTCAGGATCTAAAGGTAATACTTCCGGTTCATCGTCAGGGTCAGGATCCAAAGGCAATACTTCCGGTTCATCGTCAGGGTCAGGATCCAAAGGTAATACCTCCGGTTCATCGTTAGTTTCAGGATCTAAAGATGGTATTTCCGGTTCATCACCCGTTTTTAAATTTAAAGCTTGAGCCGCTTCTCGTACCGTTTTTATTTCCTCTAATATTTGACTATACTCACTTGCTTTATCTTCATTTACCAAAGCTCCATCAATTTCTACCAATTGCAGATGCTCATCAACATTTTTTAAAATATCTAATTTCCTTTTTAATAATTCAAGCTCTTGCGAAATATTATCAAAAATAATTTGTTTATCTTTACCTATATTGGATGAGTTCTGAGCCTTATCAAGCAAATTTTTCAATTCCTGTTTTGTTTGCTCCATAACCGCTTCATTTTTCTCCTTAACATTTGGCAAAGTTACATTTGGTGTAAAGTATTTAGTTTTCTCGATTAATTCTCTATATTTAGGTAAATCTTTATATGAGACATTACCCTTACCCTCAACACTAATTAAATCCTCTTTTGCATTTTCTAAAATGCTTATCATAGCTAAAACATTAGCATATTCCATCTGATCATTAGCCAAAATTACCGCATCTTGAACTCGAGATAAAGGTACATTAGCCTGTCCCCGATAATTTTTTACTTTATCCTCTAAAGTCGTTAAATATTCTTTTAAATCCTTAATTAAATCTTCATTTTCTCTAATTTTTTCCAAATCAGAATTATATTCATTGAAAAATTTTGTCTTTTTGGCCACATCTAAGAAAGCTTGCCGATCAGTTCCTACTACATAAGCATTCCAAACAGGCATTAAATCGAATTTATAATTATCCGCTTTATTAAGATAATTCAATATTTTAATTAAATTATCATACTCGCTTTGATCCTCCGGCCTTTTTTCCTTAGCAATTTTATCACTTAGCCGCTCTAATTCTTTTGCTATTTGTTTAATTAAATCTTCATTAGGCTTTTTAACTTCTTTTACTTCTTGTTCTTTTTCTTCTTTTTTAATTAACTTTAAAAAGTCAATTTTAGGAAGCAATTCTTTAACCGCCTCTACTTGATGAGGATTAACACAAATCGTATTATCAACACAAATAATGGTATCTTTTTCATTAACATTCTCAATAATTCTTAAAAGTACATATAAATTATCGTACAACTCTTTATCTTTAGCTAAAATGGACACCCCATCTAAACCAAATTCTACATTTGTTCCCGCCTTGGTATTCAAATAGCTATTTTTTATGAAATCCATTTCTTCTTGCACAACTTTTTTTACTCTGTCATTAACATTTGTCTTAATTTCTGCGATAGCATTTTTAATAAACGTTTCATTTTCAAAAAGGGTTTTTAACGAATTTTGTAGATCTGTCATCTCTTTCCATATTGTCGGATTAGACAAATTTCTTTTATTTAACTCATCCAAAGCTTTGGTATATTTTTCTTTATCAACCCTATTCATTTTCAAACTTTTATTTAAAGCCTCTAATCTTGTTAAATCATTACTATTGGCGCTATATAAATCATAAGCCTGAGAAATAATATGTTCTCCTTTTTCTTCGGCTAAAAGGTTTGCCAATTCATAATAAACATCTCTAATATAATCATCATTTTCGACCTTTACATTATTTTTTTGTTCATAATAAAATCTCGCAGACGCTTTAAATTCATCTACTCTACCCTTTTTTACCCAAATTCTTGTATTAGGTATTAATTCCAGTTCATCTCTCGATAAATTATCTGCCTCTTTTATTATTTCCAATAATGTTGTTTTTAAAGTTTCTTCATTCATCCTAATACCCACTTTCACACCAAAACATTATAAATCTATATAATTATAACATAGATAATATTGATAAGCAATTGTATTTTTGTTTCTTTTATGTTATCATTATAAAGAATAGAAAGAGGTTAAATATGAATCCCAATATATTTAGAGAATATGATATTAGAGGTGTATATCCTACCGAAATAAACGAAAATGTTGCCTACACCATCGGTCGGAGTTACGGAAGTTATCTCCAAGAAAAATTAAAGCAAACAACGTGCATTGTATCATATGACAATCGCCTATCTTCACCTGCTTTAGCCGCCTATCTTACTAGAGGCCTAACTGATAGTGGCCTAAACGTTTATAATTATGGCCTTACTACCACTCCAATGCATTATTATGCTAGATTTATTCATAATTTATTTGGTATCATGATAACAGCTTCTCATAATCCTAAAGATGATAATGGTTTTAAATTTTCCTTTGATAATCTTGCCAATGCTCGTGGCAAAATGATTGAAGATTTTAAAAACTATACTTTAGCTGGGAAATTTCTAACAGGTCAAGGTACTGTTGCCAGTGGTAATATTACCGATAAATATGTAGAATACTTAAGATATGGAGTAGAATTTGGGCGCCGAAAAAGAAAAGTGATTATTGACTTAGGCAATGGCACAACCTCTATTATTGCTAGAAAAATATTTGAAAAAGTTAATGTTGATTTTGAAATATTATTTGAAGAAAGTGATGGTAACTTTCCTAATCATCATCCTGATCCCAATGTCGAAGCTAACTTGGAAACGTTAAAAAAGGCAGTTGTGGCTAAAAAAGCTGATTGTGGCCTTGCTTTTGATGGGGATGGCGATCGCCTAGGAATCGTAAATGAAAAAGGACAAGTTGTTCCTAGTGATCATTATATGATTTTAATTATTCGCGATATTATTAATAAAGTTAAAAACAAAACTTTCCTTTATGATGTCAAATGCAGCAAAGCTCTTGAAGACGAAATCGAAAAATTAGGGGGCACTCCTATTTGCTATCGTACTGGAGCCAGTTACACTCAGGCTAAAGTGAAAGAAGATGATTTGCCTTTTGGAGGAGAATATTCCGGTCACTTCTATTTTCGTGATAAAATTGCCGATGTCGGTAGTGGCATTTATGCCGGGCTTCGGTTATTAGAAATTTTAAGTAAAACTAATAAAAGCTTAAGTGAACTTTTAAGTGACATTCCCAAATATTATAGTACACCCGAAATAAAATTTACTTGTCCCGATGATAAAAAATTTGAAGTAGTAAGAAAAGTAAAAGAATTTTGCGAAATGCAAAGATGGCCATTAAACACTATTGATGGTGTAAGAACAAATTTTAGGACTGGTTGGGCTTTAGTCAGAGCTAGTAATACTGGACCTAATATTACGATGAGATGTGAAGCCACTGATGAAGCCGGCCTTAAAAATCTACAAACAATATTTACTAATTTGGTAAATACTTATAATAAATAGAGGTTTCCCCTCTTTTTTTTGTTTAAATCATTTAGATTTGTTCATACTAACATCAGGAGGTATTTATGACACAAAAAGAATTATTATATGTTGAAGATGCGATTGGCCATGAACAAAATGTAGGACAAATCGTTTCTGAGGTAATCAATATGCTTGAAGATAAAAATTTGCAAGCTTTCTTAAAAAGCGAACTTAAAAAACATCAAGCAATTGAAGAAAGACTTATGAATTTACTGGAGAGTGAAGTCGCATGAATGATCAATTATTAATGGAAAATATTTTACTTCTTCTTAAAAGTAATATGGAAGTATATGTTCATGGAACTTTAGAGGCATCTAATAAGCCAGTCCATGAAGCACTACAATATGGCTTAGAAGAAACCCTCAAACTTCAACATAATCTGTATCAAAAAATGACAGAATGTGGTTGGTACACCGTAAGTAATGTAAGTGCAAAAACAATTAATGATACTTTAAAAAAACTAAAAAAGAAAAATTAAAAGACGGCTTATTGGTCGTCTTATTCTTTATTTCCAAGCGATTTAAACATTTTGCGCCATAATTTACTCGAAGAATAATTAAGTATTCCTACCTTATAAATTCTAAGGCCATATTTATATAAGAAGTAAGTTACTACTACCGTAAGCAGGGTTGATAAAGTTAGGGATAACAAACTCATCTCCCCTATTAAATAAAGAGTAGGCGCAACCATTACTGACAATAATGGTATAAACCCAAGAATTTGAATGAAAATAGATCCATCAAACATTACGGCCATTAACGCAACATAATAACCAACCAACATAATTATCATAAGTGGCGTTTGCAATTGTTGAAAATCCTCAATATTGGTGGTCATACTGGCTAAAATAGCTGCGGTTAAAGCATAAGCAATAAAGCTTACAACAAACAAAATAATTAAAATAATACTACCTTTAGCTAATAAACTAAATATACCTGCATCACTTAACAATGTAATTATCTCTGAAAACATTCCGCTAGATGCTATCGCCCCACTTGTACTTGCCAAAATATTTCGAAGCAACATGGCAATTCCCGCATAAATAAGCAACAATATTCCTTGAATTAACACATAAGATATAGCCGCCACGACTTTAGATATAAAATGCATTTTTGCAGGAACACTAGATATAATAATTTCCATTCCTCTACTCGTTTTTTCATCATTAATTTCTGCGCCTAACATCTGAACCATCGTAACAATTAGAATAAAAAACGGTACAATTAAAACTGTTGTTACAATACTACCTACATTTTCTCTAGTTTCGTTATTTTGGGATTCTTCATTTAATACTCTTTCATTTACTTGAACAGGACTAGATAAAGAAGCAATTTCTTCTGGTAAAAGCCCACTTGATTCTAAAACCAATTCACTTTTGACTGCATTCATAGAACTAACGATCATTTCATAAGTTGTTCTTGAAACGGTATCATACGAAACAATTTCCCCGCTTAAATATTCAGTACTAGAAGGATTTAAAACAACTACTACCTCATCTTGAATTGCCTCTTCATTATTAAGTATGTCTTCGTCTAATACAATTTCATATTCATCCGTCCCCATCTCAGTTGCTAAAGCATTAAAATAGCTAGCAAAAGTATCAAATGAACCCACATTATCTACAACATAAATACTTTCTTTTTCTTCAAAATCACCACCAAATAAATTAATTAGATAGTCCATATTAACCAAAAACACAAGTAATACTAATAATAACACATTGACAATTTTAAACCATTTTGTATCTATTTTCTTTTTTAAGCTATATTTTACTAAATACTTAAACTTATTTTTCATACGCTTCACCAACCAAACTTACAAATATTTCATTTAATGATGCATCTTCTACTACAAATTTAGTTATCTCACTACCCTTTTTGACAATTTTAAAGACACCATCAACATACTCATCACTTTCAATTTTTACAATAATATCTAAAGATTCATTATCAACTTCGATAACTCCTTTACATTTTTTTAATTCCTCTAAATCTATTTTACCATTAATTCGAATTACTTTCTTACGGTAGTCCTTTTTTATTTCTTTTAAAGACCCACTCAAAACAGTTTTTCCTTTTAATAAAATTACTAATTTCTCACAAAACAATTCGACATGCTCCATCCGATGCGAAGAAAATATAATCATTTTCCCTTTTTCTTTAAATTCTCTTATCACATCCATAAATAATTCGACATTAATAGGATCTAAACCAGTAAATGGTTCGTCTAATACCAGCAAATCCGGTTCATGAATAATTGCCGTAATAAACTGTATTTTTTGTTGATTTCCTTTTGATAATTCTTTAATTTTCCGTTCTTTATATTCACTTATATTAAATCGTTCTAAATAGTAATCTAATTTTTCTAATATATCTTTTTCGTTCATTCCTTTTAGGGTTGCATAATAAATGACTTGTTCTTTTACGGTCAGTTTCGTAAGTAAGCTTCTCTCTTCCGTTAAAAAGCCTATTCGTTCACTTACATCATATCCAACTGGATGTCCATTTAAAGTAATTTTCCCTTTTGTCGGTTCAAGTAAACTCATAATCATACGAAATGTGGTTGTCTTACCAGCACCGTTTACCCCAAGAAGCCCGAAGATTTCCCCATCATTAATGGTAAACGATAAATCATCAACAGCCAAAACATCTCCATAATATTTTGTTACATTTTCTACTTTTAACATACATCATTCCTCACTAACACTTTTATTTTATCATGAAATAAATATTTTTTCTCTTTAAATTTAAAAAATTCTTGTAACTTGTCATTACATTCACTATCTATTTCCGTTATTCTAATATTTTTTCCCGCTATTTTGACTAAAGGAATTGCATATCTTTTTTTCACTTCAGTTTTGACATAATATCCTTTCGGACACAAATTACTTGCCTCTACTTTATCTAACGCAGCAAATTCTCGCCATATTTCATAGTTCTTCTTTAATAATAAAACAACTTGTTCTTCTTCTAATGTATATAAGTCTTCTATTTTTAATAGACCATCTTGGATCGCTATATCTAATAAATTAGCGATAAACTGCATGGAATATTTATCTTCTTTACTTTGCAAAGCATAAGCATATGAAAGCATCATCTTAAAAAATAATTTTCCTTGTTCTAAATTTTTAAAGCTTATTTCTTCTTTCCCTTGGCTGTTTTCACATATTGTTAAATTGTTCACCACTTTTTTTACGTCCTCTATAGAACAAATATTTAGCCAAATATAATTGGTACTAAGAATTCCTTCGAGACGGTCTACACACAATCCAGGTCTTTCTATATCAACTAAAGAATCTCTTTCTGGAGCGATTATATCTTCTAATTCTTCTTGGGTGATCCCGTCTTCTTCTAAATATTCTCGAAATTTTTTGCTCTCTTGTAAGATTTTTTTCATATCAATTAGATTTTCCGCACTATTTTGATTCATCGTATCCTTTAGCAAAAAGTCGATGGTATGAGCAAAAGATACCGTCCTTAAATCATGACATAAAGCACGAATAGTTCTTTTTTTATCTTGGGTTAGACTCCAAATGATCCCCGCACAATTCATACTATGATCAAGTCTATTATATTTACAGCGAGGATGAAATAATTTTGTGTTTTCTACCCCACAAAATTGTCCTTTTCCCTCTAGCGTTTGAAACATTGGTAACGTTAAATATTTTTCTAAAAATTCAGGAATTTCGCCGTTAAAACAAACCTTTGTGTATGCATATAAATCAAATTTTCCAACTCTTTTTAATTTCTCTAAATATTTCATGTTTCCCTCCGTCTTAAAAAACTTGCAAATTCTTTTGGTAATTTAGCTATAAATTCGTCGTACCCTTCATTTCTTCTTATTCCTAATTTAAAAGCATGAAGGCCTAATCTTTTCATTGGATTAGTCATACTACCATATTTTTTATCACCGATAATTGGATAACCAAGAGATGAAAAAGCAACTCTAATTTGATTTTTCTTCCCCGTTTTAATCCATACTCTTACAGCGGTATTTTTCTTAGTTCTATTTATTACTTCATAGCAAGTTTCAGCATACTCTCCCTTTTTATTTTTAGATACATACACTTTATGCGTAACATCCTCCAACAAATATTGTTTAATTATGCCCTTATTTTTCTTTAAGTTACCTTCTAAAATAGCAATATATTCGCGATTCGTAGAGTCATTCCAATTGCTCTGAAGTTCTTTTTTTGTTTTTTCGGATTTTGCAAATAAAATAACTCCTGATGTATCTTTATCTAATCTATGCACGATAAATATTTTATTTGACTTGTGTTTTTTCTTTACATACTCTCGTGCTTCTTCATAAAGTGTTGGAGCATCAGTTCCATCACTAATGGTTAGCATTTTGCTAGGTTTATTTACGACTAATATGTTTTTATCTTCATAAATGATGTCTAATTTTTTCATATGATACCTCTTGATACTTCCATTATATCACAGCGCTAACACTTTTAAAAAGATGTTTCTATTCGGTTTTTATCGTTTCTTCTAATCTTTTTTCAATGTCTTCAAGACTTGGTAAAGTACTAGCCAAATACTCTGGTATTTCTGATAAAATCTTATATTCGCTTATTCCTATTGGTTTATTTATATCTTTTAGGGTTAAATCAACCGTCACCTTCTTTTTGTTCTTACAAAGCAAAATACCAAAAGTTGAGTTATCATTTTCTCTTTTAACATATTTATCAATGGCGCTAAGATAAAAGTTTAGCTTTCCTATATATTCTGGTTTAAATTCTGTCGTTTTTAATTCTATTACTACATAACTTCTAACGATCAAATTATAAAATAATAAGTCTATATAATAATCTTCCTCTTCGATTTCTAAATGATATTGTCTTCCAATAAACGCAAAGCCATTACCTAATTCTAATAATAATTTAGATATATTATTAATTAATTCTTGCTCTATGTCTAGTTCATTTAAATTCGTGCTCGCATTTATAAAATCAAATATATAAGGATCTTTTAGCATTTGTTTTGTTTTTTCATTATAAGGTGATGGTAAAGTGGTATCGAAATTAGCGGTTTTATTTTCAAGTAAAGCTTGTCTTTCATATAACTTTGTTTCAATTTGATGAGAAAGTATTGAAACAGACCAACTATTTTTTAAGGCTTCTGTAGCATACCATTTGCGCTTCGTTTTATTTTTTACTCTATCCAATAATATTTGATTGTGATTCCATGATAATTTTGCAAGGACTCCTTACAAAAATTCATCATTATCAAATTCTTTTGCAAACTTTTGCATATATCTTAAATTACGAGCAGACATTCCCTTTAAACTAGGAAATTCTATTTTTAAATTTTTGGCGAGCGTGTCGATAAATGATGAACCCCATTTATTATTTTCAAGCAATTTTAAGCCAATATTATAATACATCAAAATTAGTTACCTATTGGCATTTTCTACAATTTTATTTCTTGTTGTTAATAAGGTGTTTTTGATATCTTTTAATAATTCAAAATATTCTTCTTTATTTTCAACCATGTTTTCTCCTATTATATTAAATTTACGTTAGAAAATTCATAATTAAATCAATTAATATTTCTTTTTCTTTAGGGTTTGATTCTGCGATTAAAAGTGTTAGTGATGCTAATGTATTGTTATCAATAATAAGTCTATCACTTACATATAAAATATTATAAAATTGCAAGAAATAAATGAAAAGTGTTGCGGCGATTCGTTTGTTCCCATCAATGAATACATGATTCTTTACACATGTATATAAAAAGTTAGCTGCTTTTTCCTCTACACTTTCATATACATCTTTACCATCAAATGTTAAATAAATATTATTAATAATACTTTCTAATCCTCTATCTCTTTCTTGGGCAAATAATTCACTCTTTTCATTAAATTTTAAAGTTTTGATAATATCGATACAATTTTTATAAGTGATTTTTTCTTTACTAATATTTCCTTTTGGTTTTGTTAAGGTTTTATGATCATAATCATCTAGTAAGTCTAAGGATTTGGTATAACTTTGTAATACTTTTATGATATCACTAGCCCCTACCTCGTCTAATTCTTCTAAATTACGACTGGCAATATCAATTAGTTTTACTGTCTTTTCCAAACATTCTAGTCTTTTCTCATTTACAGCATATCCCTTTATTAAATAATCCTTTAATATTTTATTCGCCCATTTTCTAAAAATAATTCCATTTTTAGATTTTACCCGATAGCCAACACTAATAATCATATCTAAGTTGTAATATTCTACTTCTTTTGTTTGTGTTTTTCCCTCTATAGCACCATGTTTAGTGGTTGTTGCAAATTTTGCAACAACCACTTCCCCTTCTAATTCTTCTTCTAAAACGTTTTTGATATGCCTAGAAATTACCGATTTATCCCTATCAAATAATTTTGCCATTTGATCCAAAGATAGCCACACTGTTTCGTCCTTCATGTTTACTTCAAGCTTTACATCTTGATTTTCAAATATTATAATTTCATTTTTCATTCCAAAACCTCCATTTAGGCAAAATTATAAAGTACACTCCCTTACTTATATTTATTACCCGTATATCCTTGATTTCCTTTTTTATTTAGAAATTTTACAAAAAATTTACGGCAATCAAAAAAATCCACTAGTTTCCTAGTAGATTCTTTTTATTATACACAAGTATATCCACCATCAACTGGTAAGATTACACCTGTAACATAGCTTGCTTCTTCACTTCCTAAGAATACAGCTGCAGCATTAAGCTCGCCCTCACGACCATATCTTCCAAGAGGAACTGTAGCTTTCATGTAAGCTGTAAATGAGTCAGTTATTAATGTTTCATGAGTAAGCTCGGTATCAAAATATCCTGGACAAATAGCATTACAAGTAATACCATATTTGGCTAATTCCGCTGCAACAGCACGAGTAAAGTTTATTACGCCACCTTTACTGGTGTGATAAGCAACAGTGTCCATAGCCATATTGCCAACCATTCCATACATGGAAGCAATGTTTATGATCCGACCATAATTTTTCTCTTTCATGATATTCGCAAATGCCCTTGTTACATAGAATAAACTTGTCATATCAGTTTTGATTGTGAAATCCCAATCTTCATCCGTCATATCTAAAACTCCAGCATTTTTAGCACTGCCAGCACAGTTAACTAAAACATCTACTCTACCAAATTTTTCTTTAACTTCTTTAGCAGCAGCATTCACACTCGCAACATCCGTTACATCACATTTAATTGGGTATGCCTCTGCTCCTAAAGCACGTATTTCATCAGCAACCGCTTCTAGTTTTTCCCTTCTTCTCGCTGTTATTACCACGGTTGCTCCTTGATGTGCATATCCTAAAGCCATCTGTCGGCCAAGTCCTGATGATGCTCCAGATACAACAACAATTTTACCTGTATAATCAAACATCGAATACCTCCTTTATTTTGTTATATTTTTTAAAATAACTGTTTTAGTTCTTGACATTTCTTTTAAGGTAGTCATAATTCCTTCATTACCAATTCCAGAATATTTCCATCCACCAAATGGTTGCTCGAATGAACGGAAGAATGATGCACCATTAATAACGAATCCACCACATTCCATGGCCTCACTTACTTTAATTGCTTTACTAATATCTTTCGTAATAATTGAACCAGATAAACCATAAATAGACTTATTAGCAATTTCAATGGCTTCATCAAGATTATCAAAACCAATTACTGGAATTACGGGTCCAAAGATTTCCATGTCTTTTGCTACTTCCATATCTGGAGTAACGTTATCTAAAAT
>CALVHY010000057.1 GCA_944329205.1 uncultured Bacilli bacterium
TCTTTCATCTTTGGATTCCATCTTTTTGTTTGATGTCCAAAATGAACACCTGCTTCTAATAAATAACTCATAGAAACAACGGCCATAAATCATCCATCCTTTCGTTTTTACCTCTTAATATCTTCAAACATAAGCACCCACCACTCTTCGCGGCACTCGGGTGCTCACTAAATATTAATGTGTATTTGCAATTTATTTGCCAATAGTATTTTACTATACATTATATAAAAAAACAAGTAAATATTTGCTTAATTCATGCTTTTTTGTTTTGAAAAAAAGTTTTATTATGATAGAATATTGTTAAGAGGTTGTGTTTATGGAAGAAGTAAGTGTTAAAAAAAAATTATCAGCATCAAAAATTGCTTTAATTGTAATTATATCTATCATAGCAATATTTGCTATTTGGGTATTTGTTGCGGCTAACAATGAATTAAAGGCGGAAGATAAACTAATTGCGATGCGTGATTATATATTAGAATCTGATGATATTAATATGACGATTGAAAGCAAAGGTGAATATGCGAAAATCGAAAAAGTAATGAAAGAATATTTTAAGGAATATCTAAATTATTATTATGAAGTAGAAAATAATGACTATATTGCTATTTATAATATGATCACTGCCGATTTTCTTGTCTATCACACTGATGATTTGCCTAAGCTTCTTAATACTCTTGATAACTATCAAGAAAAAGCTAATCATGGACTAGATGGCATGATAAAACTCCTTGATGAAGATGAGATTGAACATTTATTTATTGAAGCTGATATT
The DNA here is from genome assembly GCA_944329205.1 of uncultured Bacilli bacterium. Lineage (GTDB taxonomy): Bacteria > Bacillota_I > Bacilli_A > RF39 > UBA660 > Caccenecus. Next base: position 773 of record CALVHY010000057.1, read on the forward strand.
GATTATTATCATTTGGATTTCTATAGAGAACTCATGATTTTAGATAGTGATAAAAAAACCCTTAAAAGTTGGCTTGATTATAAAGAAGAAAATAACGAGAAAATGGAATATGTTAAGGGTATGATTGAGATTTTAGCTACGTACCCAGAAGAATGGTATGTTGAAGATGAAACTCTATATTTTATTAATGATACACTATTAGAAGAATATAATACTTATTATTATCTTATATTTGATGAAAAAAGCTCTTATGCGAATGTATCAATGTAAAATTACCTTAATTGATAATTTTTTATCTTATTGTAAAGTACACGAAATAAGTGTATTTTAAAAATTTATCTTTGACGAACATACGTATTTGTAGTATAATGTTATTATCAGGGGTGATAATAAATATGAAAATGCATAAAGCATTTCGTTTGTATCCAAATGAAGAACAAATAACATTAATTTATAAAACTTTTGACTGCACAAGATTTGTTCATAATTATTGTTTAGATTTAAAAAGAAATAATAAATATTTAACAAAGTTTGATTTAATAAAAGAATTACCAAGATTAAAAAAGGAACTAACGTGATATTAGGAGAATTAACGTAAGTCAATTCTTATGCTCATAGAACATCATTCTATCAATAGTATCGATACTAAAACTATTTTCATAAATATCTAAAACTCTGCTTATAAATCTTGCTTCTCTTTTTTCCTCATTTGTTCCTGTTGTTACTTGAGCGCCATAAATTTCATAACTCACAAAATTATTTTTAGTTAGACTCCCTAGTTTGAATTCTTTTTTTATCAAGTCTATTCCTGACTGATAGTCTTCTAATAATCTTGCAAAAGCTTTATCAGGATTAATAAATACTGCATAGCCATACTGATTTGCCCCAATCGCAAAATCAGGACTTATAGAAACAAATTCTTCAATATCCAACTCTCCTTTGATGTTCCCGGTATTTGGAATATAAAACTGTGTAAAAACATGGTCTTCGCTATATTTTGGTTTATTCATTTGCCATATCAAAAGAATAATGCCTAGGAATACGAAGAAGATAATACAACTTGCTATGAAAATATTTTTTCTTTTCTTTTTTAATTTCCTCTTAGTTTCTTCTTTATATAATTTAATTGCATTTAATATTAAATCTTCATTTTCCTTTTTATCTGTTTTTTCGCCTTTTAATAATTCTACCACACTGATATTTAAAGCTTCACTTAGTGGTTCTAATAAAGATATATCAGGGTATGATTTTCCCCTTTCCCATTTTGATACGGCTTTGTCAGTTACATTTAGCATTTTGGCTAAATCTTTTTGGGTTAAGTTTTTTTCTTTACGCGCGCGAATTATGAGTTTACCAAATTTTTCGTTGTTCATGCTTATCACCTAGCTTTATTGTAAAATAAAAATAATATTATAGCAATCGACTTTTAGTAGAGTTTCCAAAATCTTTATGTTAAAATTAAAACGTGATGAACAAATGAAAAAAATACTAATAAAATTAATTAAATTATATCAACGTATTCCTGGAGATTTTCACCAATCTTGCCGCTATTACCCAACCTGTAGCAATTATGCTATCGAAGCTTTAGAAATTCATGGTTTCTTTAAAGGAACACTACTTATGATCAAAAGATTATTAAAATGTAATCCTTTTTCCAAAGGAGGAATCGACTTAGTTCCACCCAAAAAATAAACTACAATTAATTTTATTTCAATATTCGTTTTCTAACTTCTGCTTTTAATGATGGCCTTTCAAAATATTCTTCTCTAAACTTATATGGACACAAATCTCTCGCAATATATTCTCTTTCAAAACAAATTAATATATCTCTAATCATCATTAAGTTTTCTTTGTCTAAATATCCCTTCATATTTTCATCTACCATTTCACTTGTAATGGCCAAAAACATATCATAATCTATAGCTTCAATAAGATGCAAATAAGGATGAGAAGACGCCCCACACAATATAGCCCCATTCCATTCCTCATAAGGTCCGTTTTTGCAACTTGGTATTATTAAATGATGAAAAGTAAAAATATCATTTTCTTTTAATTCATAACCCATAAAATCCATATTTAGTTCATTTAATTTAAACTTTTTAATCAAATTCAAGCCCGGTTCTTTCATCTACTTCACCATCATATTCTATTCACTTTTCCTAAATCATATAACATAAAAAGCCCCCATGGGGCTTAAATTCCTTATGGCGGAGCAGAGAGGATTTGAACCTCCGCGCCAGCATTCGCCGACCTAGATCCTTAGCAGGGACCCCTCTTCAGCCTCTTGAGTACTGCTCCACAAATTTTTAAGTACAATTTAATATTACACTAAAACAAAAGCTAAGTCAATCATTTTTTACAAAAAGTTTGGCCAGGATTAACATTTATTTTTTCTTAAGGTATAGATTGTACTATTTTACCAATACTAATTTTAGGTGGACTTTATGGAAAATAAAATTGTCAAAAAAATTAGGGAAGAATTTGGTAAGACTCCTGATTTAATTATCAAAAAAATAAAATTATCTTTATTTGATACTGTCTATGTTATTTATTTAGAAACTGTTAGCTCTTCAAATAAAGTAAACGATTACATTTTAAAAAACTTAAGTAGTTTCGGAAGTTTTAAAAACACCAAAAAAATCGATATAGCCAGTTTAATTCCCGGTCCCAACACCAAAGAAATCGCAAATTATGATGAAATCGAATATTTTATTACCAATGGTTTTACCATTGTAATTCAAAAAAACACTATTTTAGGTATTGAAACTAGAGCCGATATTAATCGCAGTATTCCCACTCCCGATACCGAACCTGCCCCCAATGGACCCAAAGATGCTTTTACGGAAAACTATCAGATTAATCTCGGTTTAATCAAAAAAAGATTAAAATCAAGTAAACTTAAAACTGAAGAATTAACTTTAGGAAGAAAAACGCTCACCAAAATTGGGCTTTTATACTTTAGTGATATTGCCGAAGATAACACCATTAAATTAATTCGTGATAAATTAAACAAGATCGATATTGATGGTCTTCTTGACTCAAGCATGGTTGGGCAATTAATAAGTGATGAGTCAAAAACGCACTTTCCTGTTTATCAATTAACCGAAAGACCTGACATTGTCGCCAATGCCTTACTTGAAGGAAAAATCATCATCATCGTTGATACCTCTCCTTTTGCCATAATTCTTCCTGCTTTCTTTATTGATTTCATCAATCCTGGCATTGATCGTTATCACAAAAGCAAAAACATCAATTTTCTAAAAATTGTTCGTTTCTGTTGTTTTTTTCTTTCCATGACTGTTCCTGCTATTTATATTGCTTTAGTAAATTATAATCAAGAAACCATTCCTACGGAATTATTAGTTAGTTTTAGCATCCAACATGATGGAGTTCCCTTCCCATCCACTATCGAAGTTATTATCATGCTGCTAATTTGTGAAATGTTAAGAGAAAGTGATTTAAGATTTCCCAATGCCTATGGTAGTGCCATATCTATTTTAGGTGCCCTCGTTTTAGGAGACGCCGCCGTCTCAGCCGGAATAGTCTCTCCTATTACAATCATTATTATAGCTCTAACCTTTATGGCCAGCTTAATATTTACCGAAATTGAAATATCAAATGCTCTTCGTAATCTCCGCTTTATCTTTTTATTTGCCGCCGCTTTCTATGGCATTTTAGGTCTTGTTTTAGCAAGTTTATATTTTCTTATTCGCATCAATAAAACCCATTCATTTAATCAACCATATTTCTATCCTTTAGTACCCTTTGACAAAACATACTTTTTTAAAACTGCTTTAAAAAAGCCTCTTAAAAAAGATAAATATCGTAGTAGTATACTTACTAAAAAAAATAAAACCAAACAAGGAGAAAATATATGAAAAAAATAATACTAATACTATTTATTCCTATTTTCCTTAGTGGCTGTTATGATTATAATGGCCTTAATGATCTTGCAATCATATCAGGGATTGGTATTGATTATGAATCGAATAATTTTAGTGTAACCTTTGAAATAATTAGTACCAAAAAAGAAGGTGAAACGAGTGGCTCAAATAGCACTTATTATGTAACATCAACTGGAGCCAATTTAGTTAATGCTTTTACGAACGCGGCCAACCAAATGGACAAAGTTCCTTATTTTGAACACGTTGAAATGGTTGTATTTAGTAAAACGGTTGCTCAAAACCATCTTGAAGATTGCCTTGATTATTTAATTCGTACCGAAAGACTACGAAACGAATTTTACACTGCCATATCCGAAGGAAAAGCTAAAGATTTACTTAGTGCAAGCACCAAAGATCATCCCATCGTCAGTAGCTATTTACTAAAATTATTAGAATTTAGCAGTGAAACATACAATTCCGGCTATTACGTTCCGTTTACTAAAACGCTTAACAGTATGTTAAGTGATGGTATTGATGCTTTAATTCCTGTTTTTAGTCAAAATGAAGATATTATCGAACTTAGTGGTATAGGCATTTTCAAAGACTTTTCTTTAGTTTATACTTTCAACCCTCAAAAAGCTTCTATTCTTAATTTACTTAATAATTTTCACCCTGAATCCATTCATTTTACAACAAGTTGTGATCAAGGAAAAAATATAACTATCGCCACTTATAAAAGTGATGTGACAATCAATCCCGAACAAGATAAATTAATAGTTAAAGCTACCCTTAATGCGCGAATTAGTGAATCTACATGTAATTACGATTTAAAAAAAGCCGAAACTTATTTAAAATTAGAAGAAACATTTAGCCAAGTAATTACAAAAGAAATGGATGAAGTTTTAAAGATCTTACAAAAATATCAATCAAACGCACTTGCTATTGGTCGTAGTTATTATAATAAATATCGAATTAAAAATTTTTATTTGTGGACTACTCAAGATATAGAATATGATATTAATTTAAAAATTAATAAAAAAGGATTGACTTTTGAGGTGGAAACATGAAAAAGATAAGTGCTACTCCTTTATTTTTCCTAACCAGAAGTTTATTTTTTGGCTTAGGTATATCTATTATTTGCAAGTATACTAATAAAGACACATATATTGGCGCCATTATTGGAACTTTACTTGGTCTTCTTATTATTTTATGTTACCGCCATATCATTTTAAAGAAAAACAATCGTTCTTTAAATCAAATAATGAATACCAACAAAATAATTGGTACACTTGCTAGAGTTCTTCTGCTTTTTGCTAGCACTATCATTCTCATCTATTCCCTTCTTTCTTACAAAACTTTTGTCTCTTCCTTTTTACTTGCCACCACGCCTGTTTATATGATTTTACTTCCATGGCTTATTTTACTAGTATATGCTGCTTTTAGCGGGCTTGACATGATTCATAAACTAGCAACTTCTTTACTTCCTATCAGCCTTGTTTTATCACTTCTTTCCATAATAAGCGTTTTCGGAAATTTTGATTATTACAATTTTCTTCCTTTTTTAACCACTAAAACCTCCAATATGCTTATGACCATTATTGCTTTTGCCGGCATTAGTACATTTCCTGGGCTTTTAACTCTCCATTTTGCCTCAGACACCAAGCATTACATCAAATACTATTTGTTATCTGCCCTTCTTGTTGTTATTGCCATTTTATGTATCAATGGTGTTTTTGGAGAAATTTTAGTAAATGTCTTTCGTTTCCCGGAATATATGGTTTTAAAACAAGTAAAACTATTAGATTTTATTGAAAAGGTAGAAAACATTTTATCAATAGCCTGGGCTTTCGATCTTTTTATTACTTCTAGTTTTAGTATCTACTCAATCAAAGAATTATTACCCAAGAAAAAGAATAATTATATAACAATTATAATTATCGTAATTATTGCTATTATAATTGATAAATTTTTTGATTTTAATTACATAAATGAATTATTTTTATATTACGCTTTACCCTATATTTCTCTTATTTTTCCTATAATTATCATCTTATTATTTCTTTATTTATTAAAAAAAGCAACTTAATTTAATCTTTTAATACTCATCAATAATATAATAGACATTTTTAAATATATATTTATCCCTTTTATTTAAAGCATATAAAAATACTTCTATATTTAATTTTCTTAAGCTTTCAATCATATGATCTGTTGCTATATCATATAAAATCCCTATAAAATCATAATCATAAACGCTTGAACTATTTAATACATAATTTAAAACCCCAACTTTAAAAGTTGGCTTTTTAAATTTTTTTATTACACTATTAAAAAAAGACATAACATATATATTTTTATTTTTATACTTACTTAATAATTTACTAAATTTGTTTATATCTAAATTAATATCTTTAATCTCTATCAATATAATTTTATCTGTATTTAATTTTAAGACATCCTCTAATTTAACTACCCCTTTTTTTCTTAAATCTTTATAACTATAATTCCATATTAATTTACCATTTAATAAAGGATCATGATGAACAATAAACTCTTTATCTTTACTGGTATAAATATCAAGTTCAAAACCTACATATTTATCACTATTTATAGCTTTTAAAAAAGCAGGAATGGTATTTTCAACTACTCCATCCTTAACTAAACCTCGATGAGCAATAAACATAAAGATCACCCCTAAAATATATTGATGATCTCATCAATTTATGCTTAACTATCTATTGTACGACGCTTATACCCCGACAGTTTTTAATTTTATTAAAAAGGATATAAATTATCTGTCTATACCCTTTATTTTTCTAACATTTATAAAACAACCATTTTTTGCTATTATAGATTTGATTACAAAAATAGAAAAGGTGGTTTCTCTAATAATATTTAGGGAATTACTAATATCTTTGTTTGTTACCATTTGGTTGTTTTCCATCATTAATTTAGCAATCTTATCATAAATATTTTCTTCTTTTTTCTTCATAATTCTTTTTCTACCTCACTTACTAATTCAGGAAAACTTATAAAACAATGATTCATAATGTTACTCCAGGCTTGTTTGTTATATAATCTATTTTCCTCTACTTCTAATAATTTATATTTTATTTGATTTAAGAAAGAATCTAACGATTCAATTTCTTTCTTATTTGTTTGTTTAATCATATCATAAATACCTGTATATGAGTAGTGATTAAACAGAAATTTTCGAATAATTAAATCATACTTATAATAAGATTCAATATCTTTAAAGTATCGATCAAAGACAAGTAAGAATAATTGATTATCTTGATATTCTTCACGCATATATTGAATAAGAATAGAAGCATCATCAAAAGTGTTTTGAATATACATGTCTTTTAATCTTGTTACTAGTTG
>CALVHY010000058.1 GCA_944329205.1 uncultured Bacilli bacterium
CCTTCTATTATTAAGTATACCTGAAAATTGCTATTTAAACAATACTTTTTTAAAAAAAGTTTATTTTTTATAATACATAGTGACCCCAGGTTATTATGTATTATAAAAAATAATTTGTGAATATAAACTGCATATTTTGACAAAAAAAGAGAGATTAATTCTCTATTTAATAAACATGGCATCACCGAAAGAGAAAAAGCGATATTCATCTTTTATAGCTTCTTGATAAGCGTTTAGGATGATTTCTCTTTTGGATAAAGCACTGACAAGCATAAGTAAAGTTGATTTAGGTAAGTGAAAATTCGTTATTAAACCATCAATAGCTAAAAACTTAAAGCCGGGATAAATAAAGATATCGGTATTGCCACTACACTCTTTAAACTCGTGATATTTATGCATGATTGTTTCAAGGGTTCTTGTTGAGGTTGTCCCAACAGCATAAATTTTTCTTCCTTCTTTTTTAGCAAGATTGAGTCTTTCAGCAACCTCTTTACTCATTTGATAAAACTCACTGTGCATATGATGATTTAAAATATCATCGACTTCGACCGGTCTAAATGTCCCTAGGCCAACATGAAGCGTAATAAATAATATTTCTACACCTTGGTTTTTTAATTCTTCTAATAGTTCCTCCGTAAAATGAAGACCAGCTGTAGGAGCAGCAGCACTGCCAATATTTTTGGCATAGACCGTTTGATAACGGTTTTGATCAGCTAGTTTTTCATGAATATAAGGAGGAAGAGGCATGGTGCCTAATTCCTCTAGTATGTTCATGAAAATACCTTCATATATTAACTTAACATGAACAAGACCTTCTGTCTGTTTTTCAATTACTTCGGCTTGTAATTTATGAGAAAAAGTAATGATAGTTCCTTTTTTTAATCTTTTTTGGGGACGAGATAAGCATTCCCATAAGTCATTTCCTAAATCTTTTAATAAAAGTAATTCAATAATAGCACCCGTATCTTTTTTAGTGCCAATTAGTCTTGCAGGAATAACTTTGGTATCATTAAGGACTAAGACATCCCCTTTTTTTAACTCTTTTGTTATATCATGAAAATGTTGGTGTTTTATTTCCCCGGTTATTTTATCTAAAACCATAAGCTTGGATTCATCTCGTTTACTTATGGGGGTTTGAGCGATTAATTCGGGGGGTAAATTATAATCAAAATCACTTAGTTTCATCTAATCCCTCTGTTTCTAAAAATATTTTTACTTTGGCTAGTATTTCTGCGGCTATATCATTTATTTTCCTTAATTCATTATTTTTTAAACAGTTAATTTTTTCATAATCATAAATAGTAGATAATTCTAAATAAGCTGTCTCAGCCATACGTAGAATATTAACATTGGTCTTTTTCCCGCGAGATGCTTTTAACTTTAAGACATATTCATATGGTAAATATAAGAAGATGACATAATCAGGTCTCGGTAAATCAAGTAAAACAAATTCTAAATTATCAAGCCACTCATACATCATATTACGTTTTTTAAGATCTCTAATTTTGCCTCCTTGAAAAGCCATATTTGATTCAACATAGCGATTTAAAACAACGATATAGTCTTGATTTAAATAATCTTTAATCATCTTAATATTGTAAAGACGATCAGCGGCATAATAAAGACTAGATATTTTAGGATCAACATTTTCAATGCCCTCAGTAAAGTAAGAGGGACTATTTTTACCTAAATAAGCTTCACCTATAATTTTACCTGTAGGTGAGTTATAATTAGGGAAACTAAAGCTAATAGCTTGATAACCTAAGGCTTGGAGAGAGGTAACTAAAATATCCGTTTGTGTTTGTTTACCAGAACAGTCCGTTCCTTCTATGACAATTAATTTACCTTTATGCATAATATCACCTAATTATAAAGAGGAAACTTTTGGGTTAAAGCTAAAACTTCATTGTTTAACTGGTTTAATCGATCTTGATTATCTTTATTTTTGAGAGCTTCGGCAATAATATGGCCAATAACCGCAAAATCCTCTTCTTTTAGGCCTCTTGTAGTCATAGCTGGCGTACCTAGCCTAATGCCACTGCAATGCATTGGAGATTCAGTTTCATTGGGTATTGTATTTTTATTAACGGTTATATGAATTTGATCAAGAATTTCTTCAGCTTCTTTACCAGTTAGATTAAGGGATGATTTAACATCAACAAGCATTAAGTGGTTATCAGTAGTACCACTGATGATTTTTAGGCCTTCATTTTTGAGAGCTTGAGCTAAAGCTTTGGCATTTTTTAAAACTTGCTCTTGATAAGTTTTAAACTCAGGCTGCATAGCCTCATAAAAGCACTCTGCTTTAGCAGCAATAACGTGCATTAAAGGGCCTCCTTGAATACCAGGGAAAATAACTTTGTTGATCTTTTTGATTATTTCTTCGTTATTAGTAAGAATTAAGCCTCCTCTTGGTCCTCTTAAGGTTTTATGAGTAGTTGATGAGACAACATCAGCATATAAAACAGGGTTTTCATGTAAATCAGCCGCGATAAGTCCTGCTATATGAGCCATATCAACAAATAAATAAGCACCAACTTCATGAGCTATTTCGCTAAATTTTTGAAAATCAATTTTTCTTGCATAAGCTGATGCTCCGGCGACAATCATTTTCGGTTTTTCTTTTTTAGCAATTCTTCTTATTTCTTCATAATCAAGCATCTGGGTTTTAGGATCGAGATTATAGGCAATAAATTGATAGTCATGGCCACTAAAGTTAGCAGGATTACCATGGGTTAAGTGGCCTCCGTGAGATAAGTTTAAACCTAGGACTTTGTCATTAGGTGACAATAAAGCTCGGTATACAGCCATATTGGCACTGGAGCCACTGTGGGGTTGAACATTAGCATACTTAGCATGAAATAATTTGGTTGCATACTCTATAGCTAGCATTTCCACAGTATCTACATTTACACAACCCCCGTAATATCTTTTTTTAGGATATCCTTCAGCATATTTATTAGTAAATATACTTCCTTGTAAGGCTAAAATATTTTTAGATACGTAATTTTCCGATGCAATTAATTCAATATTATCTTGTTGCCTTTTAGTTTCTTTTTCTAAGGCTTCTTTGATTTTAGGATCCATCTAATCACCTTTTCCTTTCGCTTGCTTTACAACATTAGATAATAACATTGTAATAGTCATGGGTCCTACCCCTCCTGGTACGGGGGTAATTAAACTAGCTTTTTTCGATACGGAGGCAAAATCAACATCACCATAAAGGTGGCCTGCAATATAATTAGTTCCCACATCAATAACAATAGCGTTTTCTTTGACATATTCAGCTGTGATGAATTTGGCTTGCCCGATGGCCACAATTAAAATATCAGCTTGCTGGGTTATTTGGGCTAAATTTAGGGTTTTATCATGAGCAATTGTTACCGTAGCTCCCCGATTTAATAATAACATGGCCATAGGTCTACCAACAATTAAGCTAGCTCCAACTACGACAACGTGTTTACCAGTAACATCCACTTTTTCATACTCTAGCATTTTTAAAATCCCTAAGGGTGTAGCAGCAATGATATGTTCCTGATCACTAATTAAAGCTCCTAAATTGTAAAGACCAAAACCGTCTACATCTTTTTCTTTGGCAACATACGAAATGATATGGTTTTCATCAAAACAACTAGGTAAGGGACTTTGAACTAGTATGCCGTGAATGCGATCATCACAATTTAATTGCTTGATCTGATCAATAATTTCTTCTTCCCTATTAGTTTGATCGAAACGATATAATAAAGCATTAAGGCCAAGCTCCTTACATGCCTTCATTTTATTGCGGACATAAATTTCACTAGCAGGATCGTTTCCTACTAAGATAATTCCTAAACCAGGAGTTATTTCTTGGTTTTTTAGGGCATCTATTTCTTTTTTTAAGTTTTTTCTAATTTCTTGGGCTATTAATTTGCCATCTATTATTTTCATAAGATTCTCCTTTCGTTTTCTATTTGGTTTTTTCATCAAAAACGAAACACTTGAATTTTTACAATATATAAAATCATGTAAATTACCTCTAAAAAAGAGAGCCTTGTCTTACTATTTTTAAATGTTCGTAAGCTTTTTCAGTAGCCATTCTTCCCCTTTGGGTTCTTTTAATAAAACCTTCTTGTAATAAAAATGGTTCAACAACATCTTCAATCGTAGTTACTTCCTCACCAATAGCAGTGGCAATGGTCTCAACTCCAACAGGGCCACCATTAAATTTGGTGATTAAAGCCGTTAAGTATTCAATATCAATTTGATCTAAACCATATTCGTCAACTTGTAATCTTTTGAGACTGTCAATGGTTATTTGATAATCAATTTGACCACTACCTTCAACTAAAGCAAAATCGCGAACTCTTTTAAACAAACGGTTGGCTACTCTTGGGGTTTTGCGACAACGTTTAGCTATTTCTAAGGCTGCATCATCGTCTATTTCCATATTTAAAACTCTTCCCGTTCGTTTAACTATTTGCTTTAGTTCACTATCTTTGTAGTAATTTAGCTTGGAGACGATGCCAAAACGGTCTCTTAGGGGACTTGATAAATCTCCTGCCCGAGTGGTGGCACCGACTAAGGTAAAGGGGGGTAAATCAATTTTGATACTACGACTTTTGCCTTCGGCACCAATAATAATGTCTAATTCAAAATCTTCCATAGCAGGATAAAGGATTTCTTCAACAAACTTGGGCATACGGTGAATTTCATCAATAAATAAAACATCTCCCGGTTCAATCGTTGATAAAACGGCGGCGAGATCGCCACTTTTTTCTAAAGATGGGCCACTGGTGGTTTTAATATTGCTACCTAGTTCATTGGCAATAATGTGGGCAAGAGTTGTCTTACCAAGCCCAGGAGGACCGTATAAAAGAACATGATCAAGAGATTCGCCACGCATTTTGGCGGCTTCAATAAATACTTTTAAATTGGCTTTTATCTCATCTTGACCTATATATTCATTTAGAGTTTGAGGTCTTAAGGTTTCTTCAAAATTATCTGTTGATATAGTTTTTGTATCTAATATATTTTCTTCTTCCATTTTAAACCTCCTTTTTTAAATATTCTAATATTTCATACCAATTTTGAAAGCTAGGATATTTTGAGCTTTGATTCATACACAAACATTTAATGCCATATTTAGATACGTTATCTAAAACTTGTTCTTTGTCATCAATAAATAAATCAATATTTTCCTTATAGGCTTTCTTGCCTTTTTTTGATTGCTTAAAATATATTTTATCATATTTTAAATTATTTTGGGAAAGAAATGCCAAGGTGTCTTTGATACTACCATGATAATATTTATTGTTGCGGGCAGTTATGATAACTATTTTATCGTTATTTTCATGAAAATAGTTAAAAGCTTCCCTAACACCAGCGACTAATTCATATTTACTGCGCATCTTTGATAAATTTTTCTTTAAAAACTTAACATATTCTTTGGGGGGAAGAAGTTTATAGTCTTCATATTGGGGGTAATCTTTTTTTAAGTATTCATAAATCGTTTCTTTGGTCTTAGTAATGGTGTTATCAATATCAATGCCAATAGTCATTTTAACATTAACCTTAAAGCTTCTTTTACTTGTTCTTCTATTTCTAGGGAAGCATTAACTTTAGGTAATATTTTTTTGATTTCGCTATTTTTGTAACCTAAACTTTCTAAGACACTTACTAACTCATCAAAATTACCACTTAAATCAATATCGGTTTTATGAGCTAATTTTCCTTTTAAATCGAGAATAATTTGCCTTGCTAATTTTTCACCAATTTTGGGAAATTTCGTCAAATATAATACATTTTCTCTATCTATAGCATCAATTATACCCGCAATACTACCAGTGGCAAGCATCGGTAATGCCATTTTAGGGCCCAATCCTTTAACGTTAATTAATTTTAAAAACAACGCTCTTTCGTCTTTAGTTTTAAAACCATATAAAGAGTATTCATCTTCTTTTACTTGATTATATAAATAAACTTTTGCTTCCTTGTTTAGTTCAAAACTAAAAGGATTGGCCACAAATACAGTATAGCCGATATTATTATTTTCTATGACAATATGATTGCTTTCTTGATCGGTTATTTTACCTATAATATAATTATACATCCTATCACCCTATAAATATAATAGCATACAATAGTTTAAAAGTATAGATGCTAAATTAAATTTAACCAAAAGAAAAACAACTTATAAGCTGTTTTTCTTGCCTAAGGGATCCCGTACTTAACATACGATTAGAACCTTCGCATCTATATACTTGGTTCGATACACCTTAAAGGTCTTCTAAAATTATTATACCATCTTTTTTTTAATTTGCAACCTTTTGTGCTTTAGTTTTAGCTATTTGTTTTAAACTGGGATCACTGCCAAAGAGCTTAAAAGGAAATTTAGAGATGTAAGTTTGATAAAACTTGGGGATGCGACGAGATAAATCTTCATGATGGCAGTTATACTTTTTCCATATTAAATTGGCAATATAATCAGCCATTTGAATATCTTTGTTATCTTTGGAGTCTAAATATTTTACTTTAACTTCTAAATCTAAGACTTCAAACTCCCACGCTAAAAAGGTTTCTAAATCTTTTAAGTTTTTTACGGAAGTATTGCGATTATCAACTCTTAATTCAATCTTGGAAGTTTTTAGTATAGGTAAGTTACACTTGAATAAATATTGGAGAAGATTTTTTACAAAAAAATTGTAAGCTACGTTTTCGGAAGCACCAAATTTAGATAGGTTATCTTTGTCAATAACAATAGCAATCGGAATAACCCCAGGAAGAGAATATAATTCGTTTAAAAATAAAGCTTGTTGACTACTGTTGATTTTAGATGCTTTTAATTCAATTTTGGTATTAAGGGAAATGTTTTTGCGTTTTTTAACAATTTCTTCTATCCGTTTATGGGCTGATGTCACCTTGTGAAGCTCTCTTGTCATAAAACCAGCGATAACAAAAAAGCGTTCCTTTTTTAAATGCATGGCCCCGGATTCATCCAAGACAATATATGTTTTCATTTTTCACCCGCCTTTATCAACCTTGATGTTGCCATATAAAAAGAAAAATAATATTTTCTTAATTTTGATGCTTTAGGGTTATTAGAAACATATACTCTTTTTTATATAATATAACTATTAAACAATAATGGTGTCCCAAGCGCGATTCGAACGCGCGATCTCTAGCGTCGGAGGCTAGCATTCTATCCAGCTGAACTATTGGGACATATCTATATTTTAACATAAATATTTAATTAAAAAAAGGACTGTTTTTATGTTAAAGCACTAATTTTTTAAATATTGAATTGCAAAAGTAAATTCCACTATAATTTTTAAAACTGTAGAAGTTACTTCTTCAAAATGGAATTTATTTTTGAAATTGAGCTAATTTTTTAAATTAAAAAAGATTTACCTTTTAAGTAAATCTAAAATCTTATAATATCAAAGACGGTAATATAAATCATCAGAAGGATAATTAGGAAGAAGAAAACCATGTGGCAGGCATTTTCAAATTTAGCATTAATGGGACTACCTTTTATTTTTTCAATGATTAAAAAGAGGATTCTGCCTCCATCAAAGGCGGGAATTGGTAAAATATTAATTAAACCAACATTTATACTTAAAAAAGCAACTAAATAAACGATTTGGGCCGCGCCCATCGATAAACTTTGACCAACAACTTGATATATACCTACGGGTCCTGATAAACTGCTTAAAGATATTTTCCCCGTAAATAAATTAATTACTGTAAGCCACATAGTAGAAATTAAACTCCAAAATCTGGCAAAGGCATATTTAAGACTAGCCCATAAACCGCGTTCTTCGGTTTGCTTAATACCGAAGCCAAAGGTTTTTTGCTCTTCTCCGGATTCGGTTTTAGTAACATCCGGTTCAAGTTCTAAAGTGATAACTTCCCCATCGCGTTCTACTTCAAATTCATAAATGTTACTTTCGTTTTTTAAATATAGAACAATTTGGGTTTGATCCCAGGTAGATACATTATGGCCATTAATGGATAAAATGAGATCGTCTGCTTGTAAGCCTCCGGTGGCGGCCCCGGATGAGGCTAAGATGGTGCCAACTCTTGGTTCTAAACTGTTGGCGCCCCAAATTAGGGCCATTAAAAATAAAATTAAAATAGCAAGAATAAAGTTGTTGATGACACCGGCAGCTAAAATAATAACTCTTTGCCACCATTTTTTGTTACACATAAAATCTTCTTTTTTTATCGTCTTGGTATCATCATCTTCATATACTTCTCCGGCCATCGAAACAAAACCACCGATTGGTAAAGCTCGAAGGTTGTAATTTATGCCATCACGCCCTTTATGGCTTTTAACAAGAGGGCCCATACCAATAGAAAACTCATAAATGTGCACCCCGGCTTTTTTGGCGGTAATAAAATGGCCAAATTCATGAACTAAAATGATGAGTCCTAAAATAAAGATTAATAATATTAATGTAATAAACCACATAATGTCCTCCTATAAAAATGAATAAAATAGTAAAAAACCGAGCATAATAGCAATCGTACTATCAAGGCGGTCTAATATGCCACCATGTCCGGGAATTAAATTACTAAAATCTTTAATATCATTTTCCCTTTTAATCTTACTAAAGATTAAATCACCAAGTTGACCAAGAATGGATAAGGCTAGAGTAACTAAGATTACACTGATGGTGATGGGACTTATAAAAAAGTGATAAAACAAAGAAGCTACCGCAGTCCCAATGATTGAGCCTAAAACGCTTCCTTCAATCGTTTTTTTGGGGCTTACTTTTGGTATTAGCTTATGCCGACCAAAAGCCATACCCATAAGCATGGCAAAAGTATCAGTGAAAATAAAGATTAAAATAAGATATATAAATAAATATAAATCCGTCATTCTTGCAAGAATCATAGCATTAAAAGAGGTTCCTAAAAGGATAATCGTGCCAATTAAAAATAAAGCATCGGTGGCCGTATAATTTTTTTCTTGATAAAATACGGATAAACCTAGTAAGGATAAAAGCAAAATAGCTATACCTTTATAAGTAATGCCAAATAAGATTGAATAGCCATCATATTCGGATAAAACAATTAAAAGTAAGGCGACAACACTGATTAAACTGACAAACATAGGAATTTGATGGTGACTTTTTTTTAAGTCTAATATTTCTTTTAAAGCAAGAATACTAATAATACCTATTCCTAATCTAAAGAGGTCTTTTCCAAACCAAATTACAGGGATAACGATAACGAGCATGATAATCGCACTGATAATTCTTTTTTTCATAACATCCTACTTTCTATATACAAGTATACTATTAATGCTTTATTTAGTCAATTATTTATATAGACCCATATTATGCTTCATTGTAATAAATTTTTCTTTAGCAATACTTCTTGTTATTTTAATGTTTTCATTTAAAATTTGATCTAACTTTTCACTATTTATTATTTCTTCATAACGTTTTTGAATACCCCTAATTTCTTCGACAACTACACTTGCAACATATTTTTTAAATTCACCATAGTTTTGGTTTTTAAAAGCATTTTCAATTTCATTGATGGTTTTTCCAGTTAAAGCAACACATATATTAATTAAGTTGCTAATTCCTGGTTTGTTTAGAGGGTCATATTTAATTTGACAATCACTATCGGTAGTTGCTCCCATAATTTTCTTTTCAATACTTTTTAGATCATCAAGAAGGCGGATTACCCCTTTTTGATTGGCACTTGATTTGCTCATTTTTTTCGTAGGATTAACTAAATCAGTTATTTTGGTACCAAAATCAGTTATATAAGCTTCAGGAACTTTGAAGGTGGGACCGTATTTTTTGTTGAAACGAGAAGCAATGTTGCGGGCTAGTTCGACATGTTGTTTTTGATCAATGCCAACAGGAACATAATCAACATCATATGCTAGAATATCCGCGGCCATTAAAATAGGATAAGTAAATAAGCCGGCCGAAAAATTGGCGTTTTTGCTGCTTTTGTCCTTGAACTGCGTCATGCGGGATAATTCCCCAAAATAAGTATTGCATTCTAAGAGCCAAGATATATTAGCATGATATTCATTTTCCGATTGAACAAAAATAATGTTTTTATCAGGATCAATTCCACAAGCTATGTATAAGGCGACTAAACTGCGAATGTTTTTATGCAACTTCTCGGGATCTTGAGGGACAGTAATCGCATGCATATCCGCAATAAAAATATATGATTTAAACTCATCTTGCATTCTTACCATTTGTTTTATGGCCCCAATATAATTGCCTAAAGTAATGATGCCGGATGGTTGAATACCAGTTAAAATAGACTTGGTTATTTTTTGATTAAATTCCTTCATAATAAATCACTTTCCTTTGTACTTGATATTTATTTTAAACTAATTATGATAAAATTTCAACCCACTTAAAAATAAAAGACAATTTTATGGTATGAAAATTGTCTTTAAAATGAATCAATATTAATTTTAACGTTTTTAAGATGGTTTAAATAAGCATGGGCAAGAATAATGGTTCTTAGAGCTTTAGCATTTTTACCAGCCTTGCCAATAACGGCACCCATATCTTCACTGGAAACTAATATTTCTAAGATCGTGGTATCTTCATCGCCTTTAAAAGCACTAACACGTACTAAATCCGGATTTTTAACTATACCTTTAATTAAATAAGTTGCAAATTCAGTTATTTCCATATTACTTACCTGATTCTTTTCCTTTAGCATACTTGGCCATAATTCCTTCTTTAGATAGAATGGAACGAACGGTGTCGGTAGGCTCAGCGCCATTATTTAACCATTTTAAGGCCAATTCTTCATTAACATTTACTTCAGCTGGCTTTTTAATAGGATTATATGTTCCTACACTTTCAATAAAACGGCCATCTCTAGGGCTTCTAGCATCAGCGGCCACAATGCGATAAAATGGTTTTTGCTTAGACCCCATTCTTTTAAGTCTTAATTTAACTGCCATAAAGTTTTCCTCCTTCGTTACTACATTGTAGCATACAATAGATAGAGTGTCAACTATTTTTGGTTGACACTACTTCAAATATTCCTCATCAATCTCGCTAATTACATCATCGATTTCTTCATCATCAACATCTTCAATCACTTCATAATCATCTTCTTCGTCTTCAACACTTACTTTAAGCATCGTGTTGCCAACTATTTCCACACCTAATTCTTTTTCAATAACTAAATTTACTATACCATTACTCGTTGATACGTCAGTTACGGTAGGCTGGGTTAGACTTCTGACAATGATTTCTTCTTCATCATTTAAGATTGCTCCATCTTTTAGTTTGATATTCATCTTGTCCTCATAAGTATAATGTTTGGTAGCAACGGCGGTTTTGGTATAATTATAATATGAATACCAAACATTTACATCAAAACTCCCTGTAATGTAGACAACGCCATTTTGAGACCGGCCTTCAAAAGTGTGATTAATTACCCAACAGCCTAAGACTGTATCAGGAACTTCTTCTGGGGTTACTGCGCACTTTGAAACACTGGTTTTTTTGGCTTTGCCAATTACCGCTTTGGTAACTATTTCCTTAAAACTTGCCAATTTGATTCCTCCTCTATTTTAATCTATGCAAAGAGGATTTAAATGTGTACTTAAAAGTTTATTTATAGTTGAAATTTTGTTATAATAGAATTAGGTGATGAAAAAATGGATTGTATTTTTTGCAAGATTACACAGGGTGAGATGCCTAGTAAAGTACTGTTTGAAGATGAATTAGTCATGGTTATAATGGATGCTAATCCTAATGTGGATGGACATGCTTTAATTATTCCCAAAAAACACTATACAGATTATTTAGATTTAGATGAGGAAATTATGGCGCATATATTTGCCGTTGCTAAGAAGATGGGGCCAAAAATTATGGATAAACTTAATGCCCAAGCCTTAACTTTAGTTGTTAATTACGGAAATTCTCAAGTAGTTAAGCATTTTCATATGCATATTCTTCCTAATTATCACGGAAGTAATAACCTTGCTACGAAAACAGTGGGAGAAATATATGATATTTTAAAAGATTAGGTGGCCCCTAATCTTTTGTTATTTAAATAATTTTTTCGTTAAATGGCTAATATTTACATTCCTAATTATCCTTTTTAGATAATTTATAACAAAACAGATGAGGCAAAAGCCCCCGCTGATACTAGCCAACTCGCGATTATTTAATGGCATAATTTCCTTTCTAACGAGTGAACATAATTATTCTATCATATTAAATAAGTTAATTAAAGAATAAAATAGAGAAAAAATCTCTATTTCATAGTGTTAAGTTTATTGTTAGCCATGTCCATAGCATTATTAACAAGCTTACTAGCTTTTTTCTTTGTATTTTTATTGTTTAACGCATAAGCCATCATACCGGCTCCAGCAGCCATGGCAAGGACACTTCCAACCATAATTTTTTTCATATCTAGCACCTCAGTAATATTATTAACTTATTTGGAAAAATTTATGCACTAATTTTTCTTTTAATAAAGTTTTGCGACTTGAGGAATAATCGTTGTTTACTCCCATGACAAATGAACTGGCCTCACCAATTATTACCAGGCTTTTTTTGGCCCTTGATACCCCCGTATAAATAAGTTTATTATAAAGCATTTTATAATAATTCCTAGAAATTGGCAAAATGACATGGGGAAACTCGGAGCCTTGGCTTTTATGGATGGTAATAGCATAAGCATGTTTTATTTGATTTAATTCTTCTTTTTTATACTCTACTTTTACTCCTTCAAAATCAATTGTGATAAGCTCTTTTGTCTTACTTGTTTTGGAAGTTATTTTTCTTATATACCCAATGTCGCCATTAAAAACGTTACTATCAATGTTGTTTTGCAGTTGTAAAACTTTATCCCCTTCTCGATAAATAACATCACCATATTTAATTTCTTCTTTCCCTGGTTGAGGAGGATTAAATAAACCTTGTAATAAAATATTTAAATTATCGATCCCGTTTTCGCCTTTATACATAGGAGCTAGAATTTGAATGTCTTCTTCATTTAAACCTTTTTCTTTACTCATAAGACATATTTTCTTGATCATTTCTTTAATGTGGGCGGCATCAACACTTAGGAAATTGTAATCATCTTTTTGACTGATAAAATCATCCGATAAATCTTTGTTTTTAATTTCTAAAGCTAAATAAGGAATATATGAGTTTTCACTTTGCCGGTAAATACGCATGAGAGGACAAAAAGTGAATAGATCACTTTCTATTAAATCATTTAAAATAAGCCCGGGGCCAACCGATGGAAGTTGATGAACATCACCAACCATAATGAGTTGAACGTTACTTTTGATTCCCTTTAAAAGGGCATCAAATAAAGGAAGATCAATCATACTCATTTCATCAACAATGATGAGATTTTCTTTAGCCTTAAAGTGTTCATTAACACCAAAACTATCTGTATCTTTGTTCCATTTTAAGAAACGGTGAATGGTCATGGCCGGTAGACCAGTAGAAGAACTCATTTTTTTGCTTGCCCGACCAGTAGGAGCTAGTAAGGCAATATTGGCTAATACTTCCAGGGGAGAGTAATCATGCATTTTAATATATAATTTGACTATAGCGTTGATAATTGTTGTTTTCCCGGTTCCGGGACCACCAGAGATAATGGTAATTTTGTTTTCTAAGGCTTTTTTGATGGCATTTTTTTGATCTTCGTTGTATGTAACATGATTTTCTTCTTCGAGATTAGCTATTTCCGCCTCAAAATTATAAAAAGGAGTGATGTTACTTACATTTAGCTGATATAAATTATCAACGATGTTTTTTTCTGCTTCATAATATTCCGTAAGATAATAATAATTGTTTTCAAGAACTAGACGATTTTCTTCTTCTAAAGCTAAGACGATTTCTTCAAAAGTAATTTCATCTAAAATAAGATTAAACTCCTTTTTTAGGGCATCTTTGATTTCTTCAACATAGTAATAAGTATCACCATTATTGTTACTTAACCGATGCATTACTTCAATTAAACAAGCTTTTAATCTTACTTTATCGTATTCATCATGATTGCTTTTATAAATAATATCAATCTTATTAAAATCCATGATTTCGGTTAAAACATATAGGTTAGCTGTAATGATATGCTTGGTCGCAGGACCGTATTTTTTGTATATTTTGGTTGCTTCAGTGATGCTAAAACCTAAAGAAGTTAGTTTAACTAAGGAATCATCAGCATCAGAATAATCTAGTAAAGAAGCTCGGATAGCTTTTTTGGAGGATTCGCCTAATCCAGGAATAACATCGAGGGCCTTTTCATCATTTTTAATCTTTTCAATAGCATCTAAACCTAGAATATCAACGATTTTTTGAGCGGTCTTTTCTCCACAACCTTTTATTAAAGAACTTGATAAAAATTCTATTAAAGCATCTTTGGTACTAATGCGTTCTTTTTCATAGGAGTTAACTTGATATTGAAAGCCGAAACGTTCATGCCTGGTGGGTTTTCCATATAAAATAAAGGTCTCTTCGGTGTTAATATCCAAAAAAGAACCGGTAATGGTAACAGTTTTGCCAACATATTCGTTCATTTTTTCATCATTAGCTTCTTTAACGCGAAAAACAGCTACAACGTAGCCGTTATCTTCATTGTGATAAATAATATTTCTGATTTTACCTTTGATGTAATCCATAAGTACTACTCCTGTTACTATCTTGCTTTTTTTATATCATCAAACATAATAAGATTGGGACTGTAAATAAAGTTTTTTTGGACGGGATCGTATTCGTATACA
Organism: uncultured Bacilli bacterium; assembly: GCA_944329205.1. Lineage (GTDB taxonomy): Bacteria > Bacillota_I > Bacilli_A > RF39 > UBA660 > Caccenecus. The sequence goes on from CALVHY010000058.1 coordinate 14,729, forward strand.
ACGCCATCATCAGTTATACCTATTGTATGTTCGGGATTTTTAAAATATAGAAGTTGATTGTCACCAAAAGGAATATATTCACTAACATTACCTTGTAAATCAAAACAAAGGTAATAAACGTTGCCATTATCATCAAAAAAGATATTTTGGCCTTTTTCCGTCGTAAAATATTTCCTCCCAGCAGAATCAAGCTTGACCGTGGCAGGATCATAATAATATACTTCTTCCAGTTCTTCGTTTGCTAAATCGTAAATAACTTCTTTTTCAAGCATACCTTTTGGAGTATAGTTGTAGCCTTCTTCTAAGGCATTAAAAGCATTAGTAGCTTTTTGCTCACTTGAAAGAGGCATTTTTACAATTTTGGCTTTACTAGCTAAATCAGGATCATTTTCCCAATCATAAAAAACTCTTTCCATTTTCCTTCACCATATCAATTATATCGTAATTTCTTCATTTAAACAAGATGTAATATGTGCATAGAAAATACCATCTTGATATGTATCTAGGAGGCAAGCGTATTGGCAATTAAGTTTGTATTCCCCTTTTAGATATACGCGAAGATAATTAGAGGTGAAGCCGACGGTATAATCACCAACATACTCTTCGGTAATGACATCGAGTTTTTGATTAAGAAATTGACAACCATAAGCTTCCTCTAGCTTTTTAGATAACGATAATAAAGCATGAACACGATCTTTTTTGGTCTTTTGATCTATTTCGGGCATTCTAGCGGAGGCCGTTTTTTGGCGCGGAGAATAAGGGAAAACATGCAGTTTGCTAAAAGCTATTTCTTGACAAAAAGCTAAGTAGTCCAAAAAACATTCGTCGGTTTCGTAAGGGTGGCCAACAATGCAATCGGTTGTAAGGGAAATATCGAGGCAAATAGAACGTATTTCGGCAATTTTTTGGCGAAAATAGCTCGTGTCATATTTCCGGTTCATTTTCTTTAAAACAATATCACTGCCACTTTGGAGGGGAATGTGTAAATGATGAGCGAGTTTGGGATTAGTTTTAAATAAGTCTAGTAATTTTTGATCTATTTCGGTAATTTCGAGGCTGGATATACGAATTCTTTTTAAACCGGGAATTAATGATAACGCGGCGATTAAATCACTTAATTTTCGACCTTCAAAATTATAGCTGCCAGTATGTATGCCCGTCAAAACTATTTCTTTATGACCATTTAAAACAAGGGTTTTAGCTTCTTCAATCGTTTTATTAAAATCTTTTGAACGGATACTTCCTCGGGTATAAGGAATAATGCAGTAGGAGCAAAAATTATCACAGCCGTCTTGGATTTTAATAAAAGCACGGGTATGGGTTGTAAATTTAGATACTTGCATGTCTTCGAAAGGTAAAGTGCGATCATTTATAAAATATGTATATGGTTTTTTGGTTTTTAAATATTCCGCAATAATAGAGACAATTTGGCTTTTGCTTTTATTGCCAAGTAATATTTCAACTCCTAATTCTTGGTATTTTTCTTGATGGTTTTGAGCACTGCAACCAACCACCGCAAGAATACTATCAGGATGCTCCCTTTTAGCTCTTCTTATAATTTTTAAAGATTTTTTGTCGGATTCATTTGTTACACTACAAGTATTAATGATAATAATGTCCGGTTTTTCTTCATCATAAATATAGCCGGCACAAAGAAGTGATTCTAACATAAATTCACTTTCATAAGTGTTGACTTTACAACCTAAAGTAATAATTTTAAATCTCATAATGACCCCCCTCTTTTGCTTAATTTAAGGTTTGCTGTAAATTTTTTAAAGCTTCTAAAAAAGCTTCTTCTTTTTCGTAAGATATAATTGTCACTTTGATTTTAGGTTGTCCCAAAGAGACATCTTGATTAACTAAATGATCTAAATCAACCTTTTTGACCGTTAAATCTTCATCTAAATTTTCCTCTTCAGAATAATTGATGGCAAAATCATTTTTGCGTTTTAAAAGCTCGTCATAACTGATGATGGCTTTTTCTTCTTGCTCTTCTTCATATTTATTTAGATCAATATCACTTGGTTTGGCATTTTCTAATGCTTCCGTTATGGCTTTTAAATTAAGCAGTTCTTGATTATTTATATCTTTATTTTGTTCATTTTGGTTGGGAATGATATTATTATCCTCTCCAATGTTATTTTCTCTTAAAAAATAAATCAGAATTATTACTAATAACATAAGAGCTAAGACTGCGAAAAAGAAAACTACATCTACAAAAGAAAGGGTTTTTAAAAAGCTAATTGTGTCATTAATAATTTGCATAATAATATCACCACGATTTTATTCTACCAAAAAAAAGCCAATTAATAAAGAGGCTTTTTGATATTTACATTTATTTTTCATTTAATTGACATTAATTTACGGTATAAGGATTATCAAAAGTACCATCACCCGAAACAACAGTGTGGCGATTTAAACTGATAACAGGTCTTATAGAACGATATAAACTTCCCGATGTATCATCAGATATTTCACCATCTAAGCCAATAATAAAGGGATAAAAACTGGTTTCGTCTTCTTTTGATAAGGAAGAGGTCCACCATATGTTATCAATATTTTCATTATATAAGTAATAACTGGTGTTGTTCGTATCGTATAAGCCTCCTGCAAAGACGACTTCATCTACAGTGATAAGACCAATTTTACTTGTAAAACGATCTCCTAGACAGTTAAAGGTAGGAATTTTATTGGTGACGATTCTTGTATAAGCATTAAAGGTTTGATTGGTTTTTCCTGATTCACTACAAAATTTAGTATTGGTAATGTAGTGGTCATAATCGCTTAATTCCGTCTCATAAAAACTATTTAAAGATGTATAGATAGAAGTATTTTCAAAGTTTTCATAGTCTTCTTTTGATGAGTGATAATTAGCAAGGGTGCTAGCTGCATCATTTAGAATTAACCGCACAGTTCCATCACCATTAATACGAATAATCCGCCAAATTTGATTAGCAAAAGAAACATAATTATTAGTCGCTGCCCCTCGAAAATAGTAGGTTGGGCCATCATCATCAGTTGATTCAATTAAACCTTCATCAGTGGTGCTTATCTCTTCACCAACAGCCGTTGTTGCAAAGACAAGAGAATTGTTTTTTAAAATCGTCATATAAAAATATTCTTCGACATCATTAATTCTTACAACTTCTATTTCAAAAGTAGTGCTGGTGTTGTTGGAAACGGTTAAAGTAAAATCTTGAGTTTCTAAAGATGAAATTAAGATTTGATCTGCTAAAACATTATTATCGTTATTTAAATGATGCTCAGTAGAATCTATATTAACATTATCAGAGGTAAGTTTGTAGGTAAGAGTTGGGTTAAATCCACTTATATTGGTAAGGCGGATCATATAATTGACATCGTTAAGGCCATTATTAGTAACAGAAAAATGATACTCTCCATCCGTGATAATGGTAAGCCCATCTAAATAGTTGATCGATAACTCGTCATTGACCACAACTTGAGTTTCGTTTAAAATAACCCGATCATAAAATAAATAACCTATACCAATTAAAGATATAAGTATTATTAAAAAGCCAATAAAAGTTAAACTTCTTTTATATACGATTTTCATTTCATCCATCCTTTATTAAAAGTATACTCATAATCGTAGCAAAAGTCAATTTAATTTAGGGGGAAAAGAAAAAAAGATGACGTGCATCTTATAAATATTTTCGAAAATTTTTGATTTCTTCTTCGTCATCTAATTTGGTTTCGCTAAGTTCTTTAATTAAACGCTTTTGACTCATCGTTAGTTTAGAAGGAATAATGACTTTATATATAACATACATATTTCCTTTGCCAAAACCATTTACCTTTTTAACGCCTTTACCTTTAAGTTTAACTTTCTCTCCCGTTGAAGTTCCCGGTTTTACTTCTAAGTAAACATTTCCGGTTAAAGTGGGAATTTCTTTTTTACATCCTAAAATAGCTTCTGTAATTGTAAGGGGCACAGTCAAATAAATATCTTCATCTTCTCTTCTAAATAAGGGATGAGGTTTTACTTTAAATTCAAGATAAATATCACCATTAGGTCCACCGTTTTGACCGGCTGAACCTTTGCCACTTATCCGAAGTTGATAGCCGGTATCAACGCCTTCAGGAATAGATACTTCTATATCTTTACGCTTTTTTTGACTACCTCGGCCATTACAAGCATTACATATTCTTTTAAATATGTGGCCTGTGCCTTCACATTCATTACAGGTAGTTTGGGTTTGAAAAACGCCAAAGAGACTTCTTTGCTCACTAATGATACGGCCAGAACCGCCACATGTAGGGCAGGTTTTTTCATCAAAGCCACCTTCACCGTGACAAACATCACATTTTTCGTTTAACTCAAGGGAAATAGTTTTTTTGCAGCCGTTGATCGCTTCATCAAAATCAAGAGTAACGGAAACAAGACTGTCAGGACCTTTCCTTGGCCTTTTAGAAGTTGCTCTAGTACTTGTGCGGCCGCCAAAAGAACCAAAACCACTAAAGCCGCTAAAACCACTGCCAAAGATCTCACTAAAGATATCGCCTAAATCAATATCATCGGCACTAAAGCCACTAAAGCCAGCATTACCATTATTGGTAAAGGCTTGATGGCCAAATTGATCATATTGCTGTCTTTTCTTAGGATCAGATAAAATGGCATAAGCTTCCCCTACTTCTTTAAATTTTGCTTCATCACCTGTTTGTTTATTATCAGGGTGATATTGCTTAGCAAGGCGCCGAAAAGCTCTTTTTATTTCTTCATCCGTAGCAGTCTTACTAACACCTAAGACTTCATAATAATCTTTTTTATTCATCTCATTCACCTCCAGTTTTATATAATTTTTCTAATTCATCAACTAAATCATTAAAATACACAAACGCATCATTAAGGGTTTCTTCTTGCCTCATATCAACACCGGCAATCTTTAAAGATTCTATAGGGGTTTTCGTAGCGCCAAGCTTTAAAAATTCTAAATAATTTTCTCGTGCTCCCTCTTTTTCTTCCAATATATCTTTAGCTGTTTTGATAGCGGCAGCATAAGCTGTAGCATATTGATAAACATAAAAGTTCATATAAAAATGTGGTATGCGCTCCCATTCATATTTAACAACTTCATCAACAACAATATTTTTACCCATATATTCCTTATTAAGTTGGTAATAAGTATTACTTAAATACTCATGAGTTAAAACCTCACCTGCTTGAGCTGATGCATGAATTGTGGCTTCAAAATCGGCAAACATAGTTTGACGATAAATAGTTGCTTTAAAATCACGAATTAAATCATCTATCAAATATTTCTTTTCTTCTATATCACTAGTTTGATTAATTAAATATTTACTAAGCAAAATTTGATTAACTTGACTGGCTACTTCGGCAACAAAGATGGAATAACCATAATCTTGATAAGATTGGTTATTTATGGCATAATAATAATGCATAGCGTGACCAAGTTCATGAGCAAGCGTTGAAACATTTTCAAGTGTTCCATTATAACTTAACAATACATAAGGATGAACACTATAACAAGCCGTACAATAAGCACCATTTCTTTTGTTATCGTTTGGGCAAAAATCAATCCATCTCTCTAAAAATGCTTTTTTTAGATCATGAATGTAATCGTCACCTAAAACACTTAAAGCTTGATACAATAATTCTTCTGCTTCTTTTGCCGTATACTTTTTGGTATTCGAATTAGTTAAAGCAGTATAAGTGTCATATAAATGTAGCTTGCTTACACCTAAAGCTTCTTTTTTGATTTTCCAAAACTTAGATAATGGAGCTATATTTTTCTTTACCGTAGATATTAAATTATCATAGATACTAGTAGGAATCTCATTTTTATATAAAGATGCCTCTTTAGCACTATCATACCCTCTAATTTGGGCTACTTTATTATTATTGTTAACTTCACTAGCAAGGATACTAGCATAAGTATTTTTAAACTTTCCATAAGTTGAAAGCAATTTAGTAAAAGCCTGCTTCCGCATCACTCTATCATTCGACTCAATAAATTCATGATAAGTTCTTTCATTTAATTCATGTTTTTTTCCAAATTGATCTTTAATTGTCCCAAATTTCATATCTGCATCAGTTAGATAAGAATATACATTATCAGGAGTACTAAAAGTAGTTGATAAAGAAGAAAGTATTTTTTCTTCTTTATCACTTAAAACATATTTTTTCATTCTAAAGATATTTTTAAGTACTCTTTCATAATCTTCTAATTTTGGATTTTTATCTATATATTCTTCTATTAATTTCCAACTTCCTTTTAATATTTCTGGTACCAAAAAGGAAGTAGCTTCATTATATTCTTCATATAATTTATATGCTTTACCAAACATGGCTTGATATTTAACATCAGTTGTGTCACTGTCATTATTAATATGAGCATAAACATATACTCTTTCGAGCATTTCACTTATTTTAAAATCAAATGATAATACTTCATACAGAGTGTTTTCACTATCCAAAATATGTCCTTGATATTTAGCATAATCTTTTAAATGCTCTTTAATATAATGATAATCACTCTCATAGTCTTTTAAAGAATTATATAAATCTTTTACATTCCATTTTAAACTTTCTGGATATTCCGTTCTCTTGTTTGCCATAATATTCCCTTTCTCTAAAGAAAGTTCTAGTTTCCTAGAACTTATTTTTCTTCGTAATTAGCTTCTTCTACATCGTCTTTGTTGTCTTTATCAGTTTTAGCGTCTTCGGTAGATTCAGTAGTTTGTGTCTCTTGGTTCTTCTTAGCAGCTTCTTCATAAACTTTTGTGGCAAGACGCATTGCTACTTCATTTAGGCTTTCGGTTTTCTTCTTGATGTCATCAGTATCATTAGATTCCATAGCTTTCTTTAACTCTTCTAGTTTTTCTTCAGCTTCTTTTTTATCTTTCTTATCTACTTTATCACCTAAATCTTTTAAAGCTTTTTCGGTAGCAAAAATCATAGATTCCGCATCATTTTTAACATCAGCTTCCTCTTTACGCTTTTCATCAGCTTCTTTATTAGCCTCGGCTTCTTTAACCATCTTATCGATTTCATCATCAGACAAGTTAGTTGAAGAAGTAATGGTAATAGATTGTTCTTTATTTGTACCTAAGTCTTTAGCAGTAACATTAACGATACCATTAGCATCAATATCGAACTTAACTTCAATTTGTGGTACTCCACGTGGTGCTGGTGGAATATTTGTTAATTGGAAGTTACCTAAAGTTTTGTTATCCGCGGCCATTGGACGTTCACCTTGTAAAACATGAATATCTACAGCCGGTTGATTATCAGCAGCCGTTGAGAATACTTGGCTCTTACTTGTTGGAATAGTTGTATTTCTTGGAATTAAGACAGTCATAACTCCTCCAAGTGTTTCAAGTCCAAGTGATAATGGGGTAACATCAAGAAGCACGATATCTTCAACTTCACCAGTTAAGACACCACCTTGAATAGCAGCACCCATAGCAACAACTTCATCAGGGTTTACACTCTTATTAGGTTCTTGACCTAGTTCTTTCTTAACTAATTCTTGAATGTATGGAATACGCGTTGATCCACCTACTAATATTACTTTATCAATATCTTTAGCAGAAAGTTTTGCATCTTTAAGTGCTTTACGAACTGGTTCAAGGGTTGAATCAAATAAGTCACGACATAAGTCTTCAAATTTGGCTTTTGATAAAGTGGTTTCAAAGTGTAGAGGTCCTTCATCATTTTGGGCAATGAATGGTAAGCTAATTTGGGCCGTAGTTATACCAGATAAATCTTTTTTAGCTTTTTCAGCAGCATCTTTAATACGTTGCATAGCCATTTTATCTTTTGATAAATCTATACCATTTTCTTTCTTAAACTCATCAACTAAATAATCCATGATTCTCTCATCGAAGTCATCGCCACCAAGTTTGTTATTACCAGCGGTAGCTTTAACTTCAAAGACACCATCACCTAGTTCAAGTATTGATACATCGAATGTACCTCCACCTAAGTCATAAACTAAAATAGTTTGGAGCTCGTCTTGTTTATCAAGACCATAAGCTAGAGCGGCAGCAGTTGGTTCATTGATAATTCTTTCTACTTCAAGTCCAGCAATTTTACCAGCATTTTTTGTAGCTTGTCTTTGCGCATCGTTGAAGTAGGCTGGAACCGTAATAACCGCTTTGGTTACTTTCTCGCCTAAATAGCTTTCTGCATCTTTTTTTAGTTTAGCTAAGATTTTTGCACTAATTTCTTCTGGTGTATATTTCTTACCATTAGCTTCTACTTTCTCACTAGTACCCATTTTTCTTTTAATTGAAGAAATTGTATTTTTGGCATTGGTAACAGCTTGGTTTCTTGCTATTTGCCCTACCATTTCTTCATCGCCTTTAAAGGCAACAATAGATGGAGTAGTTCTTGCTCCCTCAGCATTAGGAATAACCTTTGGCTCTCCACCTTCTAAAACAGCAACACAACTATTGGTTGTACCTAAATCTATACCGATAATTTTACTCATTATTCATCATTCCTTTCATTATTTTCTTGAGTAACATCTCTTTCGTTTACTTTTACCATCGCTGGTCTAAGTATTTTATCTTGATACATATAACCTTTTTGCAAACAATCTAAGACAATGTTATTTGCAAAATCATTATTTGTATCGGTCATAACTGCATTCATCGTACTCGGATCAAACTCTTTATGTAGACACTCAATTTCCGTAACACCTTTACTTAATAATATGCTTTGGAGGTTATCATAAATCATTTTAAATCCTTCTAAGAACTTCTCGGTTCCTTCTTGCTTAATGCTTAAGGCTCTTTCAAAATTATCAAGAATAGGCAAAATACTCACCATTAAATCAAAGCCGTCATACTTATAAGCACTCGCAAGATCAATTTCACTACGCCTTTTAACGTTTTGCAGTTCAGCGGTAATGCGTAATACTTTTTCTTTTAGATCAAGATTGGCCTTAATAAGCTCATCTTTTTCTTTATCAATTTTCTTTCGCTTTTCCCTCACTTTTTTACGAGGAACATCTTCTTTAACAGTTTCTGTTTTTACTTCTGTATGTTCCGTTTGTTCTTCTACGGGAGAAGTGTCGACAGTTTCTGTATTCTTTACTTCTTCTTCCATTTAATCACCCTTTTCTTCTAACCATTTATTCAAAATGTTAAGTACGGCGACAACTCGATCATACTCCATTCTCTTAGGACCAATTATAGCAATTGTGCCTTCCTCTCCTCCAAGGGAATAGTTGGTTTTGATGACAGTTACATTATCATCAAAATTGGATTCACTACCAATATAAATGCTAATGTTACGATCATCATTCTTCTCAATTTTTCTTATTTGCTCTTCATCCTCAAGTTTGGAGATTAGTCTTTTGATTTCGGAGGTATCTTTGTATTCGGGCTGATTTAACATTTTGGATTTGCCGACAATGTGGATGTTTTCGTTGTTGTTTATAAAATCATGGAAAGCATCATAAAATATGCCATATACAGCTTCATACTGTTCTACTTGTTTAGAAATAATTGGTTTAATATCATATTCGAGTCTTTCACTTACCATAGATATTGGGGTACCTACGAGCATTTTATTAATAATCTCACTAATTTTAACCACTTCGATCATATTAATGTCTGGTGAAAGATTAAATTGCTTGTTTTTGACAATACCTTTATCGGTACAAACAAGGGCAACTAGTTTAACTTCATCAAGAGGAATAATGCTAATTTGTCTTAAAACATTTTCATCACTATATTCCCCAAGAGAAACACTCGTGTAATTAGTAATATCACTAATGATTTCTAAACATTTTTCAATCGCATCACTAACGGTTAAGTTTTTATTAGAAAATAAAGTTTGCAGTTTGAGCATTTCTTCACCACTTAACTTTTTAGGTTCCATTAAATGTTCAACATAATATTTATAACCAGCTTCACTTGGTATGCGCCCACTGGATATATGATTTTTTTCTAATAAACCTAACTTTTCTAAAGAAGCCATTTCATTCCTAATGGTTGCACTTGAGCAATTAAATTTATCGCATAAGTGTTTAGAACCAATGGGTTTGGCTTCTTTAATGTAGCATTCCACGATTTCTTTTAGAATACTCTTCCTTCTTTCATCCAATTTTCTCACAACCTTTTAGCACCTATTACCTTTAAGTGCTAACTCTATTATAATATTATGTTTAGCACTTGTCAATATATAACTGCTAATTTTTAAAAAATATTTTTTATAGACATTTTTTTCATATAATAGTTTAATAAAAATATATTTTAACATGAATATTGGTGTTAAATTACAAAGAATTAATAGAGAAAATTTAATATGGCTCATCTACTTTTTTATTATAATTGCCGCCCTACTTTCTAATGCCTATGAAAAATATTTTTTAAAAACAAAAGATTTTAGGAAACAAAAAATATTTAAAACACTTAATATAACTATTTTTGCAGTAGCTTTTTTTATCTATTTATATTTTGTTATCATCAGTTATGAAGATGTAGAGCAATTAAAGAAAAGTAGCACTAAAAAAGAAGTAATAAATGCTCATTTAACACTTATTGCTTCTATTTTGTTTTTAGTTGCGGGGGGTTTAGCTTTGTATGCCGAAATTAATAAAGATACTTTGGATACCGATATCGGAGTTGTCTAATTTTTAAATGAACCATAAGCATGATGAGCTTCAATTGTTCGGCCTTTTAATTCGGCGAGTTTTCCGACACTGACAACTTGATAGCCTTCAGCGTATAGTTTAGGAAGAATAATTTTTAAAGCTTCTAGGCTTGTTTCATATAGCTCATGCATTAAGATAATGGAACCATCTTTAACATTATTCATAACCGTATCAACGATTTTATCAACATCTTTATATCGCCAGTCTTCAGTATCTAAATTCCATAATATTAAGGCATAATTAATATTTTGTAAATTAGTTTTATTGTAAGCACCATAAGGAGGTCTAACATATTTAATGTGATCTTTAGTAATACTATAAAACAAATCAGTCGTTTTCTTGATATTAGAATTAACTAATTCAATACTAGAATTTTTAATGTTGATGTGGTTATAGGTATGAGATCCTATTTCATTACCGGAATTATAAGTATCAAGGACACATTTTTGACAACTATTCATCATCGAGCCGACCATAAAAAATGTGGCCCGAGCTTTATTTTCGGCTAAAACTTTTAAAAACTCTTTATTGTACTTACTACTAGGTCCATCATCAAAGGTTATGGCAACACTTTTTTTGTCCTTACTGTAGTTAAAACCATCTTCATTGGTGTAGTTTTCATCTAGGATGTGGGTAAAGTTTAGACAGTCATGAATTTCGTTATAGTTGATATTAAGGGATATGATGTCTTTGTAGTCGTAGGCAAAAGTATAATCATAATAATAAATGGTAAGTTCATTATCTTTGACATAATAAACTTTATTACCACTACTATTAGTTAAACCTTCAACAATAAAAGTGGGATATTTAAGATTTAATAATTCTAATTCCCGAGCTTCAAAATCTTTTAGCTTATCTTCTTTGATAACATCTAAAAACGATAATTCTTCACCAGTATTAAGATCGATTAGATAAGATTTTATGCGATCATTTTCACTAAAGACAAGACTAGTAAATTCTTTTATAGCAGTGCTTTCATATAAAAGACTAGCATTTTTGCTTTTTATATTCTCAATTAATTCTTCAACATTGATACTAGGTATATTAATGGCAGGATCATCGGCACCCGATTTTTCTTCGCTCATATTAAGTCCTGTTACCAAAAAAATTGTTGCTATAACAAACGAAATAACAATTAAAACAAGAAAGATAATTTTTAATACTCTATACTTCACTTTAATCACTACCTACATTTATTATAACAACAATTAAGTATTTTTTACATCCTTTTTAATAAAAATGACATATGTTAGACATAACATTAGGAAAATATATATACATATGATGAAGACGCTAAATAAGACTGATGATCCATATGGTTGAGGATTTCCATAAACTAAATAGCTAAAATCCCAATAAAGAGAGATGAAACCTTTAAAAATTAACCAATCGTAAATTAAAGCTAAATTGGATATGACATTACCTAATAAATAAAAGAGGAAACTAATAGTTATAGCGGCACTAGTTGAAAGGGTTAGAGTGCTAAGGAGTAGTCCTAATATGGCTATAACTAAATAGATAGGAAAAGAACTTAGTAATGAACTAGCTAAGTATTTAAGAGGAGAATACGTATACAAAACGCCTTCTTGATATAAGACAATGGGTATTTTTAGAGAATCAAAACCTAAAATAATGCCACCAATAATGATTTCAATAAGACTCATAAAAACCATTATAATGGGAATAAGTATTAAGATGGTGAGAAGTTTTGAGGTTAAGATCGTTCTTCGTTTAAAAGGCTTGGTAAGCAAGTATTTAATGGTTCCTCTTGCGTATTCATCACTAACAATGGATGCCGATATCATAATAACATAAATTAAAATAAATAAACCAAATTCGGCGGAAAAGTTTGTGAGAACAGCCCTTAAAGTAGTATTGTTTAAAATATCTTCTTTAGTATCTAAGATATATTCATAAATAGCCATTTGCTCCTCTAAAAAAGCTAATCTTTCTTCTTCCTCTTTGGTTAAATTAGGAAGGTTTTGAAGATTAAGATATTCAGCGGTGTTTTCTTCTAAAAAAACTAAGGCTTGATGTAAATAATTAGTAGGATCATAAGCTATATCGTTTTCTTTACGATAATTAGCATAAGCTAAAAGTTTTTGATATCTTTCTTGTTCACTATTTTTAGTAGAAGAGATTTTTGCTTCTAAATAAGTTAGGCGTTCATCTAAAAAATAATGCCAATCATCTAAATGTTTTATTAACTCATCAAGCTCGGAAATATAAGCTTGATATAAGTCTTGATCATTTAAAATGTACTTTGCTTCATACATATTATAGATTGTTTGATATAAAAAGTTTGCAATTAAGTAGGCTTGAGTATTAGAATTATACGTTTCTTTTAATTCCTCAACTTTAAGAGTTGTTAAATTATCGACGTAGATAAGTAAATCTTCACTGTTTGTTAGATCTAATCTTTGATTTTCTTTTTCAAGGGTGGAAGGATCTACTTCGGTTGAAGAGGTGGAAACATCACTTTTATAGACAATATTAGTTAAAACGCAAAATAGGATAAAAATAATCGTTACAACATAAAAACTTTTCTTTTTAAGAAGTTTAATTATTTCGTTTTGCAAAAGTCTTAGCACCTTGATCACCTCCTGATTTTCTCATAAATACTTCTTCTAAACTCATTTGCTCTTTTTTTACTTCATATATTTTAATGTTTTTATTAACTAAGAGTTTAATAAATTGAGCAATTTCTTCTTCATCCTTAATAACTTCTATATGATTAGTATCAATTATTTTATCAGATGCCGCTAGATAAGTTTGGCATTGGATTGAGGCATCAACTTTTAAGATGTATTTGTTTTCATCCATCTTTTTTATTTCTTCAATACTATTTTCTTCAATTATTTGGCCATGAGAAATAATGCAAACACGGGAGCAAAAGCTTTCTAATTCTCTTAAATTATGACTCGATATAACAATGCCTACCCCCTTTTTGGCTAACCTTTTAAACAAAATTCTTAAATCTTTGATACCTTCAGGATCAAGGCCGTTGGTTGGTTCGTCTAATATTAATAAATCAGGCGAATTAAGTAAAGAGATAGCAAGGCCTAATCTTTGCCGCATACCAAGAGAATAAGTATTGACTTTATCGTTAATTTTATCTTCTAGGCCGACTAATTCTACAACCTGCTTAATATCTTCCAAATATACATTTTGATACATTCTAGCATGAATTTTTAAGTTATCAAGACCGCTTAAATACATGTAGTGATCCGGACTTTCAACTAAACAACCAACGCGCTCGATAGCTTTAATAAAATTTTTGTTTATATCATAACCATTAATTAAAATTTTGCCTTGATTAATTTTTTGTAAGCCTAAAATACATTTGATGAATGTTGTTTTACCCGCTCCGTTGGGGCCAATAAAAGCTAGGATGTCACCCTTATTTAACTCTAGGGAAACATTGTGCAAAATTTCTTTTTTACCAATTTTTTTCGATATTTTTTCTACTTTTAAAATGCTCATAATCATTCCTTCTATCTTTAATATTATACCAAAACACTTAAATATTTAAAGGCTCTTAGTTCATTATCATACAAGTATTTTTTAAAAAAAGCAAGGAAAACCGTTCGACATATTTTGCCAAAAAAAGGGCTATTTAATATAGCCACATTCTTCACATAAAATATGTTTGTTTTTAGTAACTAATAGGTTTTGACATTTGGGACATGTTTCTCCGGTTGGTTCATACCATGTTGCATAATTGCATTTAGGAAAGTTGCTACAACCATAAAAGGTTTTGCCTTTTTTAGTTTTTCTAGCGATAATGTCATGCTTACATTTGGGACAAGTAGCAAGCTTCTTTATTTCTTTGGTTTCTTTTTTGATATATTTGCAAGTTGGATAGTTAGAACAGGCGGTAAACTCTCCATATTTGCCTTTACGAAGCACTAAATCACTACCACATTCTGGACATGCTTCACCAGTTTTTTCCGGTTCTTTTTTGGCCATTTCTTTAAAGGCTTTGTCCACTAAAGGCGCAAACTCATCATAAAACTTTTGTAAGACCTCAACGTTGTTGATTTTATGATCAGCTATTTCGTCTAATTCTGTTTCCATATTGGCTGTATATTCAACATTGACAATATTACTAAAGAATTCTTGCAACTTATCCGTTGTTTCAAAACCAATTTCGGTAGGATAAAACTTTTTGTCTTCTAGTCTTACATAACCACGATCAAGAATTGTTTTCATGATGGTGGCATAAGTACTTGGTCTACCTATACCAAGCGATTCCATCTCTTTAATTAAACTAGCCTCGGTGTATCTTGGGGCTGGTTTGGTAAAGTGTTGGAATTTTTCGATTTTATCGGCGATGAGGACATCACTATGATAATTTTTGAAATCAGGTAATAAAATATCTTCATTTTCTTCATATTCGCCATAAACTTTTAAGTAACCATTAAATTTTAAAACGCTTCCCGTTGCTTTAAACATATAACCATTATTTTCTAAATTTAGAGTTGTGGCAAGGGTTTTGGCATTGCTCATTAAATAAGCAAGAGTTCTAATATAAATTAACCGGTATAACTTGTATTCATCACTGCTTAGATATTCTTTAATTGATTCAGGAGTTCGCATAATACTGGTTGGCCTTATCGCTTCGTGAGCATCTTGGGCATTTTTAGGTTCTTTACTTGCTTTTATGCTGCCAACATATTCTTGGCCGTATTTGCCGGATATATAATTTTTTACATCAGCGACAAAAGTAGAAGATAATCTTGTTGAATCAGTACGCATATAAGTAATTAAACCTACTGTTTCTGAGCCTATATTCATACCTTCATATAGCTTTTGAGCTATTTGCATAGTTTTACTAGAGGAAAAGTTAAGACGATTGGCAGCCATTTGTTGGAGAGTAGATGTCCGAAAAGGATCCTTGGGTTTTTTTTCTTTTTCTTTTTCTTCAACACTAGCGATTTTAAAAGATTTGGATAATTTCTCTAAGATGGCATTGGCTTCTATTTCGGTCTTAATTTCAATTTTTTTATCATGATATTTTTCTAAACTGGCAGTAAAATCTTTAAAATCAGCTTCAATGGTCCAGTATTCTTCGGGAATAAAAGCAAGAATTTCCCGTTCGCGATCAACGACTAATTTTAAAGCTACACTTTGAACGCGACCAGCACTTTTTCCACCTGTTTTGCGCTGCATTAATTTAGATAGACGAAAACCAATTATACGATCTAACATTCTTCTTGTCTCTTGACTTTTAACTAAATCCATATCAATTTTACGCGGATGCTTCATGGCATCAACAACAACGTCTTTAGTTATTTCGTTAAAAACAACGCGAGCCGATTTTTCTTCGTTAAGCCCTAACTCATCATACAAATGCCAAGATATAGCTTCCCCTTCGCGGTCAGGGTCAGTTGCTAATATAACTTTATCACTAGCACTTGCTAACTTTTTTAAAGTAGCAATATCTTTTGATTTACCCTTTATGGGAACATAAGTGGGAATAAAACCATTTTCAATATCAATACCAAGACCATATTTGCCGGTCGTGGCAAGATCTCTAATGTGGCCTTTACTTGAGACAACATGGTAGTTTTTCCCTAAATATTTTTCTATTGTTTTACTTTTAGCGGGTGATTCCACTATTACTAATTCGCTCATAATTCTCCTTTCATGTTTCGGAAGTGGTAAGGCTATTTAAAGAACTTTCTAAATAGCTAAAGTAGTTTTTTCTGATAGCTAAACTACTCATCTCTAATTTTAACCTTACTTCCTGGTTAATTGCAAGTATTTCTTCATCACTATACACTTTTTGAGTATAATAATTAACAAAACCCGTGCTAGCATTATAAAAGGCATACTCATTTTTCCAAGAACCATCATTGAATATGACTAAGGAATTATAATCATCACTTAAAATATCATTACCCATATAAAGTCTGGAGTCATAATCGAGGTCAAAAAGATTAGCAATGGTTGGTAAAATGTCAATGTAACTGGTGTAGTTAAAAAATTCTTCGGGATCTATTTGACTATTATAAATAATAAGCGGAACTTGATCAGCATTATTATCAAGGCTGACATCATAATCCAAAGCTAAATTTAGATCTGCTTGGTCAATTGCATAAGGATAATGATCACCAAATAACACGATGACTGTATCATCAAGAATTCCTCTTGCTTCTAGGCCGTCAAGTAATATGCCAATAGCATTATCAACGACTTTTAACTTGGACATGTATCTTTTTAACTCAGAAGAATACGTGGTGGGAAATAAATCCATGTACATATCGCCAAATTCTGAGGAATTGTAAGGTTGATGAGAAGAGACAGTGGTAATAAAACTCATAAATGGCTCCTCTTTGATTTCACTATCTAATACTTCTAAATACTTCACCATTAATAACTCATCGCTAGCCCAGGTGTTATAGGCTCCATAATTATAACTAAAAGGAAGTTCTAAGTCTATAGCATCATAATAGGTTTTACTTCCCATATTGGTATGAATGATCTTTCGATTATAATACCAATCATAGTAGTCATGAAAGCTATTAGTTATGTAGCCTTCATTATTAAACAAATTAAAGATACTTTCAAAATAAGTGTTTGTTTGATAAACGTTGGCGGTACAGTTGTTATTGATGGAATATAAACTTATCATGGAACTCATCTCATTATTACCGGTACTACATATGTTTCTTGGTGAATAATTATTAGAGAATGTATAACCGTTTTTAGTAAGACGGGCGATGTTAGGATAATATTCTTCTTCGAAAATGATATCATTAGCCGATTCAACCATGATAACTATTAAGTTTTTGCCGGAAAATAAACCGGTATAATCATTGGTAGTAGCAATATCTTGGCTAATAAAATAATGATTTAAAGAATTTAATTCTTTATCAGTTTCCATTGCTATTAAATCCAGCCATAAAGAATTAGCAATTGTTTGGTGTTCACTTATTTCGGTTTGGCTTTTTAAATCATCGTGATTTATTTCAATCTCATTAATAATTTTACCGGGGAAAAAATATTCTTTTATATCAAGTAAGCTGTAATTGATAAAGCCAAAATTACGAATAACTAAACTGGAGTTAGTTGGTTTTAAAAATAACTCATAAGCCGTAGTAGATTCTTTTTGGTCTTGCATGAAAGAGGCTTTTAAAGTGCCATAATAAAGAGCACTAAATATTAATATGAGCCATATAGGAATGGTTTTTAAAAATATGTTTAGTTTAGAACTCTTTTTCTTAGGTAAATTTAAAACAAATAGTTTAGCCAAAAAGATGTAGTACAGTAGTAATAATCCAAAAGGAAGAAAAAGAAGATAAAAACTAGGTTTTAAACTGTGAAGAAAATCCCCTAAATAGCTACTTACAGCCCCTAGTTGCGTGTTAGTACTAATGGAAGCATATACTCCTAAATAATTATGAAAGCCAAGTTCTGCTAGACCATAGATGGTATATATTAAAATAATTATTAAATTTCCTATTTTATTAATTAATCGGGGTAAAAAAGAAAAAATATAGCCGAAAAATAAAGATAGGATAACACAAAATAAAATAATTCTTATACTAGCTACATTTAAAATGGGTAAATTGTCGATAAGCCGAAAAATTAATTCTAATAATATAAAGGAAATAAATAATAAAATAAAATTATTTAAAATTCTATTATTCCACCACTTTCTTATTTTCTTCATCATGTAAAC
This sequence comes from uncultured Bacilli bacterium, assembly GCA_944329205.1. Lineage (GTDB taxonomy): Bacteria > Bacillota_I > Bacilli_A > RF39 > UBA660 > Caccenecus. The sequence continues at coordinate 33,062 of CALVHY010000058.1, forward strand.
CCTCCACAATAACTTTAACCGGCTTATAACTTAGCCGATACTCATCAAATATACCATATTTTTTTATTAATTGTAAATGCTCTTTAGTAGGATATCCTTTATTTTTTTTATAATTGTATTCAGGATGTTTCTTATCTAGTTCATACATAATATGATCTCTTGTTACTTTAGCAATGACACTGGCGGCAGCGATTGATAAAGACAAGGCATCCCCATGAATGATAGGCCTAGAGGGAATATCAATATCATTTAAGCTCATCGCATCACTTAAAATATATTCGGGCGTAATATCTAAATTGTTTAGAGCAATATACATAGCTTGGCGACTAGCTTCCAAAATATTGATTTTATCAATTTCCTTGGCCGAGACAATCCCAACACCAATGCTTAATGCTTCTTTTTTTAGTATTTCATAAAAATATTCTCTTTTTTTCTCGGTTAATTGTTTGGAATCATTAAGACCTTCTAAGTGATAATTTTTAGGTAAAATAACGGCAGCAGCGACAACTGGCCCTACTAAAGGACCGCGTCCAGCTTCATCAACTCCCGCGATTAAAGTAATATTATTTTTATATAACTCACGTTCATATTTAAGTAAATTAGAGCTCATGATCAAAAACAACTCCTTTGATGTATTCCCCTTTTATGTCATTAATAATTTTTTGGCTTACTTTTTCATAATCAACTTCCCCACCCCTAATAGCTCCCATACTTTGGGCGATCGTTTGATAAGCCTCTTTTAAATCAAGCTCGACTGGATTAGGTAAAATACCATATCTTTCTTTTAGTTTATCAGGATAATATTTATTAAGCTTTTGTAAAATGTGCACAGCAACTTCATTTTCGTCTAATATTTCGGTTTTTATGGCTGAAAAAGAAGCAAGATTTAAAGCTACTTCTTGGGGCTCTAATTTGGGCCATAAAAGGCCGGGTGTATCCAAAAGAATAATATTGTGTTTGGTATTAAGCCAAACTAAGCCTTTGGTAACTCCAGGGCGATTTCCTACGGCAGCTACTTTTTTTCCTACCATTTTATTAATTAAAGTGGATTTCCCAACATTAGGAATACCTACTACTAAAACCCGAATATCTTTTTTCATTAATCCTTTTTCGGATCTTTTGGCTTGAATATTTTGCATCAATTCATGAGTAGCCTTTACAATTTTTAAAATATCTTCATCTTTATTTAAATCAACAAGAATAGTTTTAGTTCCTAAATTCTCATAATACTTGATCCATCTTTTGGCCATTTCTTCATCGGTTAAATCTTTTTTGGTCATAATAAGAATTTTTGGTTTATTCCCAATAATATCATAGATGTTGGCTATTTTACTAGATTTAGGAATTCTACTATCAACTAGTTCATAAACAACATCAATATGTTTATACTCCTTTTGCATTAACCTTTTAGCTTTCGCCATATGGCCTGGATACCAATTAATATTTGTCACTATTTTCACTTCCATTCTCTATCATTCTTACTTCTTTTAAAAATCCGATTGATATAATTTATCTTGTATTATTCTAAATTTATCATATTCTTGATAAGCTAATTCTTTAGCAACGCTAGCAGATACTTTCCCTGCATTATAAAGTATTTCTTTGCCATTAAATTGCAAAAAAGCATTTAACTTTTCGACCCAATCTTTCATGGTCATTGCATTATGATTTTCAGCTTGTAACTCGGCATAATCCAAATACATAGTTACAATTCTATTTAAATCTTTTAATTCTTTTTCACTTAAATAATTTTTAGCAATATCTACATCGTATTTATAAATAGGTCCATTGGGATAATTTTTCCATATATTTGTACCAAATATTATTAATTGTTTTTCTCTATTTCTTTAACTTCTATATTCATAATTTCTAAATAATCTTTCTCGGCTCTAGTTAAATGTGTTTGCATATATTTATCATAT
>CALVHY010000059.1 GCA_944329205.1 uncultured Bacilli bacterium
ACAAAATTATTTTTTATTAGTCGTCCTTTTTTTAGAAGTCCCTTTTTTATTAGTCGGACCTTTTTTAACACTCTTATTAGTTGCTCTTTTTTTTGGCTTAGTTTTTTGGACCGTACTTTTTTTAGTATCCGACTTACTCGCTTTAACTGTTTTATTTACTTTTTTACCCCCACTATTTTTCTTATTATTTATTTTGGCTGTATTTTTATTACCAGGGTTTTTCTTTGTCGCTAAATTCTCCTTTTTTACAGGCTCATCTTTTTGCGACGTTACTTTTACTTTCTTCATAAGTAATTTTTGAATTAAAGGCATCTTAACTAATTTTGCTTTAATTACCTTAACCCCATCTTTTATTTTTCTTTTTTTCTTCTTATCCTTTTCTTGCTTTTTATTCTTATCTGAATAGATCACCAGGAAAGTAATCCCCACACTAATCAAAGCGATAAAATAAGTGCATATTACAGCAATAAAGAAAATATCTATTGGATCAAACTTTCCCATTTATAAATCTTTCCTTTCTATACTTCTTCAATACTTGGTACATACGAAACCACTTCTAATTTACTAGCTTGTCTAACCAAATAAATGGTCCCTTCCGTATCATAACCTAAATCTTCTTTATACTCATAATTCATCGTAATCTTAATTGCCGCTACTTCCTCTTCATTTAAAGTATAGCTATCTTCTTCCAAACTAATAATATTGACACTACTAATTTCCGGTAAATCTTGAACTCTATCTTTATAAGTATTATCAATTATATCTTTATAAATTGTATCCATAGCTTTTTGTCTAAACATATCTACTTTACTACTTAATATATATTCCAAACTACCCACATCATACTTATTAATCTTATTATTTAAAGTGTAAAAATCAATAACAAATAATTTAGATAAAGCTTGGGCATACGCCTCATAATCTATCGTAGATTCCCCTAAAATCCCCTCAAGCTCATTAAATACTTCCTTCATATAAGCCGTATCCCGATCATCTAAAGTATAGCCATAATCGGTAATATTAGATATAATACTAGAAACATTTATATCTTCATTTACCTCTTCCTTATAAAACAGCTTCATAACCCCAAAACCAACGGCAACTGCTAGTAAAACACCAATAATAATTAACCCGATTTTATATTTCTTTCCCATAATTATTCTCCACTTTCCTTAATTTCTCTAACTGTATCTCCTTCATTTTTAATGAGATCATGAACGATAATCGCATTTGATACTTCTAGTATTTTTTCCGTTTTTTCTACCAAAGTTGTAATATAATCACTAGATAATTCCGCCCCCTCTTGTATAACTTTATACTGACTTTCGCTATTATTATAATAAATTAAATTTGTAACAAAATTACCATTTGGAAAAACGACATAATTATCTTCTTTAATATTAAATATATCATGACCCATGGCAAACTCATTTTCAATTCCTAGCATATTACCAAGTGTTGGCATTACATCATACATTCCCATCACATAATCTACTTCTCCCTGTAATTGTCTTCTAAGCTCGGTATTTTTCGTCCAAATAATAAGCGGTGTATTTTTATTAAGTTCATGATCATATTCATCATAAGTTATATAAGTTGGATCATCTTCACTTTTTAACTCTCCTGTTTGATAATCATAATTATATAAGTAATTCATCTCATTTCTTGAAAGCTTAACATCATGATCACCATATAACACAAAAACCGTATTTTCAAATGCTGAAGAATTATTAACATACTCAAAAAACTCTCCTAAAGCTTGATCCGCATAATGACTACTCATTATATAATTACCAACAGCTGTTCCATACAAATAATCGGTTGTTACTTCTTCACATAATCCTGTCTCAGGATCACATTCTTCATAAGTTGTTGACATATCATATTCTCCATATTTTTCTAAAAACCTAAATGGCGAATGATTAGAAAGTGTAATAATTGTTCCCATATAATTAGTATTTTCAGCCTCAATTTGTTCCATAATTGGAACTACTTGTTCAAAAAACTTTTTATCACTAATCCCAAGATTAATATATTCTAAATTATTGGGATCTTCACTATCTTTATTATAAGTATATGATTCCTCAAAATACATCTCATCATAACCAAGAAGAGGATGAACTGTTGCTCTATTCCACATTGAAGCATAATTACCATGCATGCTAAACGTATAATATCCTTTTTCTTTTAAAAGTTTCGGAATCGTAATATAATCTCGATCATAATACGAAGTAAATACCGCTCCACTAGCCGCCGGCAGCAAACTAGTTGTAAGCGTAAATTCCGTATCACTACTCGTTCCAATACTTACTTGTGGATAAAAATTAGAGAAAAACATTCCTTCACTAGCAATTCTATTAATATTAGGTGTAGCTTCCACGCCATTAAACGTTAAATCCATTAAATAAGTTTGAATACCTTCCATGTGAATAAAGACCACATTATAACCCTCAAGTATTCCTGAATATTCATTTTCGCCATCATACTTATCTATATCATCACTCGTAAAGTATTCGATAAAACTTTGGGCAGCTTCTTCATAACCGAATAAACTACTAAATTTAGGAGTTAAAGTTTGAACTAAATCATTAATTTGATATAATACTAAACCAAAACGTTCCACCACATAAACCCGATTCCACTGTTTCGCTAGTCTTGAATAATCCGTACCTGATGCTGTAACAAAGGTGTATGCTAAAAATAAACATCCCACTAAAAGTGTAACCATACACATCTTTTTACCTTTTTCCACAAAACTCATAAAATTATAATAAGCAGTTCTAAGTAGTTTTTTATGAATAAGATAAAAAATAAAAGGAAATAAAACATAAATAAGATCCGTTAGTTTAATTCTTTCATAAACAGAACCCATAACTGTTTCTGTTTGCCCCGCTGTTGCCAGTTCCCCAAATGAAGCAAAGGAAGTATAAAACGTATAATAAATCGAATTAATTATTTCCATTAACATAAATATAATTAAAACAACCATAAAATATCGATATTGATTCTTAGGCTTAACTAAATAGCCAAATGAACCAATAAGCAAAACTAATGCTAAATCAGAAATAAAAGCTTGAGAACTCCACATATTATCAATCGTAAAACCTCTTACCAACATAAGTCCAGCCATAGCTATAATTACATAAGTAATAAATAAACGATTGGTAGCAATATATTCAATTATATTTTTTCGAATTTTTCGAATAAATAATTTAATCTTTTCTTTCATAATCAACCTTCTTCAGACATAATTATATAATATAAATGAAAAATTTGCAATTTTTCCTTGCATTTAAGTGTATAATTATGATAATATATTTATGCATGCAGGTGTAGTACAGCGGTTAGTATGCGACCTTGCCAAGGTTGAGACGGCGGTTCGATTCCGCTCACTTGCTCCAGTGACGTTTCTGTTCGAACTTTTATGTTTGAACTTAACATATAATCAATCCAAAC
>CALVHY010000060.1 GCA_944329205.1 uncultured Bacilli bacterium
TAACCAAAAGTGGAACAAGTTGTTATTTGTATTTTGATGAAATATGTGGATCAGCCTGTCAATCAATATTAGCAAACAAAACAATTCAAGAAAGAGAAAGCTTTTCATCAACATTGACATCAAACACTAATGGAACAATATACCAAGCACCGGATGGGGATAGTACAAGTTATTACTTTGCGGGTAGTACAACTGAAAACTGGCTCTCATTTGCAGGATTTTACTGGCGGATCATCAGGATTAATGGTGATGGCACAGTGCGGATTATCTATAATGGCACCAGTACTAGTACCACTGGAAATAGTACTCAATATACAACAACTACATTTAGTAATTCAAATAGCAACAACATGTATGTAGGATACATGTATACAAATGGAAGTGTACATGGACTTGGAACAAGTAGTATCGTAAAAGGAGTAGTAGACGAATGGTACCAAAACAACATTTCAATTGATACAGAATACACGAGCAAGATATCAACCACTGTTGGTTTTCTGCGGAGATAGAACATCAACAACAACGTATAATGGAGCGCCAAATGATACAGGAGGAACAGGAACGACTTATACATATTATGGAGCAGACTATAGATTGTTTACAAATAAAAATCCCTCTTACGATTGTCCTGATGAAGAAAATGATTTATATACAGTGGCAGGATCAGGAATAGGGAATGAAGCATTAACTTATCCAGTAGGACTAATCACGGCGGACGAAGTACTGTACGCAGGGGGAGTATGGAATATAAGTAATAATAATTATTATTTATATACAAACAGTACCTATTGGACAATGTCTCCATCTGGATTTTATAACGGATATGCTCATGTTTTTCATGTTCATTCGACAGGCTCATATGTTAGTAGTGATAATGTGACATATAGTTTTGGCGTCCGACCCGTCTTAAATCTGAAGTCTGATGTAGAGCTATCCGGTACCGGTACAGCTGATGATCCATTCGTTGTAAATTAAATGTAAATTTACACTATATATACACTACTGATAAACGTCCGTTTATCAGTTTTTATATTAACATTATAAAAATAAGGCAAAAAAAATCGAAGCTGCCCCCTGAAGACAGCTTCTTAAAAGAATAAAAAGGGGTTGACTAGTGTGATACTAGCACCAATTCGCCTGTTAAGTGAATTGGTGATTGTTATATTAAACGATAAATGTCTTTTTGTCAACACTTTTTGTTGATTTTTTTTAAATTTTTATTAATTTAATTTACAAAGAACTGATAGTTTGTTAAAATTATTATGGAAGGTGTTAAAAATGATTATTAGGAAACCATATGCTTTTATCATTAGACATTTTAGATTAATTCATTTATTACTTTTAATTCCTATGATATATCTTTTAATGCAAACAAGACAAATAGTCGAATTTTTTAGCACCTATGTCAGAAATAATTACACTTTAACCTCATCAAGCAGCCTCTTATCGTCTTTGGCAAGCAATTACATAAATATATTCATGTATCTTGCTGTCATTTTAATTATGGTTGTTTTAATTATTTTAGCTCTTGTTTTACAAAGAAAAGAAAAGCCAACTAAATTTTACAGTATTAGTATAATTTATTATTTAGCTATATTTGTCCTTCTTACGGCTAGCTTTGCTATTTTTAAATCCATTGAAAATAATACTTTAGATCCAGTTATCGCAATGCTAGTAAGAGACATATCAACTATTATTTATTATAGTGAATATATATTTATTGTATATACTGCTATTAGAGGTATTGGTTTTAATATTAAGAAATTTGATTTTAAAAGTGATTTAGAAGAGTTACAAATAAGTAGTGAAGATAATGAAGAAATTGAATTTTTAATTGGGATTGATTCGTATAAAGCCAAAAGATCTATTCGCCGCTTTTTTAGGGAATTAAAATATTACTATAAAGAAAATAAATTTGTTTTTATCATGATTATTATTATTGTTCTTGGGATTGCTGGAACTATGTTATATATGAATGAAGAAGTCTATCAAAGGGTATATAATGAAAATGAGACTCTTGCCGCTGGCTATTTAAATTTTACAATCAAAGATTCATTTATATCGAATTTAAGTGAGGATGGTACTGTTTTAAATGAAGATAAGTATTATGTTATTTTATCCCTCGAAATAACTAATCGTTATCGTGAAGATCACACATTTAACTATATTAATTTAGAATTAACCATAAACGATGAATATTTTTTACCAAATCTTTCGATTGCCAATTATTTTAAAGATTTTGGTACACCTTATAATGGTACGTATATCAAAGGTAATACCAGTAGTGACTATATTTTGGTATATGAAATTGATCGAAATTTAATAAATTCTGACTTTTTATTAACTGTTTATTCTCACTATGATGCTAGCGCTGGCGGTATTGGTACGGTAAACAATCATATTAGCCTCGATCCCACTTTAATTAGTGAAGAAATTGAACAAACAGATATAAATTTAGGAACCAACATTAATTTTCAGGATACCAATTTAGGAAATACCGAGTTAGTAATAACCGATTATGAATTTACTAATCGGTATGAATATACCTATGAATATTGTGTTAATTCCACTAACTGCATCCCTTCCACTAATGCTGTATCAATCGATTATGCCACCGATGGCAGCTATACAACTTTATTAGTTTTAGGTTATGAATTAAGATTAGATGAAGATATTCCTTATATGGATGTAACCAAAACTTACCGTTCTTTTTTTGAAGACTTCGTCAAAATCGAATATGTTAGTAATAACACTACATATACCCATAAAATCTCAATTAGTAATCCTAGCACCTACACGGACAAAGCCATTATTAAAGTTCCTATAAGCTTAGCATCATCTGATTCTGTAACCGTTAATATAACTATTAGAAACAAATCTTATCGCATCAAACTAGTTTAAGCATTAAAGGGGGTAGTATTATGTTTGAAGAATTGATTTCTAAAGCTTTAAAAAATAATTCTAATCAAAAAAGTAATGATCGTCTTGATATTTATGATGAGCTTATCAAAAAATGCACAACCATTTTTTCTAAAGAAGAAATTTTTCTGATCAAAAAAGCTTATTTGTTTGCCAAAAAACTTCACGAAAATCAATTTCGCAATAGTGGTGAGCCTTATATTATTCATCCAACTTATGTAGCCTATATTTTATTAGAAGAAATGAATTTTCATGATGCTTCGACCATTAGCGCTGCTTTACTACATGATACCATGGAAGACTGCCAAATAACTTATGAACAATTAGTTCAAAATTTTGGCCATGATGTTGCTAATTTAGTCTTAGGTGTTACCAAAATGAAAGACTTAAACTTTACCAGCAAGGAAGAGCAAGAGGAATTTAATAACTATCTTTTATTAAAATACATCTTAAGAGATTACCGCGTTATCTACATAAAGCTAGCTGATCGCCTGCACAATATGCGGACGCTTGATTATAAAAGTGAAGCTAAAAGAAGAGAAAAAAGTGCTGAAACTTTAAGAATATTTGTACCTTTAGCTACCCATGTTGGGGCCAGTCTTATTAGATCCGAGCTAGCCGATACTTCCTTTAAGTATTTAAGTAATTCTAATTATCGAGAAATAAGTGGTATGAGTAAAGATTATTTAATCAAACATCAACCCCAAATTGAAGCAATGATAAGCACTTTAGAATCTCTCCTCCAATCACTAAATATAACATTCCATATAAGAGCGCGAATTATGAGTAATTTTGAAATATATCAGCGTTTAATAGAAAGTAAAAAAATATCTTTATTACCCCATTTAATATCCTATAACATTATGGTTGAAGATATAAAAGATATTAATCTAATTACTTTAAAAATAAAAAATCAATTCGAGGTAATTTCTTCCCAAGATTATATAGCTAATCCCTTAAATAATGGCTACCAAGCTTATCATTTATCTATAGCATCTTCTAAAGCTCCTTTTTTGATTCGTCTTTTTACCAAAGAAATGTTTTTAATAAACAGCTATGGTTTTTCTGCTTTCCTCGATTTATATCCTGAAAAAAGCATCAAAGAAATTCAAAAAGACTTAATAGATCACAATTCCTTCTTTCATGCTTTAGAAGAAAATTACAAATCATATAAAAAGCCCTTTGAATTTATTGATAAATCCGTTCGTGATTTACTCGCTGATAAAATTAATGTATTTGTAGCTGATCAAGCCATTTATTGTTTGCCAGCCACTTCAACCGTCGCTGATCTTGCCGACAAAATTCATTCTAAGCTTAAAAGTGAAGCTATCGGTGCTCTTGTAAATGGCCAGTTAGTTGATCTTGATTTTCCTCTAAAAGAAAATGACCATATTATCATCTTAACCAAAGAAAACGATTTAACCAAACATCCTTCAAGAATTTTAAATAACCACCAAACTAGCTAACGAGCATTAGTAATATCTTGAAAAAACTAAAAAAGTAAAGTATAATTAAATAAAGAAAAAGTAGGAGGAAACTATGAGGAAGATTATAGCTAGTTTAGACATCGGAAGTAATACTATTAAACTTATAGTTGGTGAGTTTATCAAAAACAAATTAAATATTTTATGTGCCTCCGAAGTAGCCAGTAAAGGTATAAAAAAAGGCTTAGTCGCTCGCAAAGACGAATTAATTCCCGCCTTAAAAGAAACTTTCCATAAAGCTGAAGAAATGTTAGGTATACCGGTAAAAGAAGTAGTTTTATCTATTCCTGCTTATTATACCGAAGCTAAAATATCCGAAGGAACTAGTACTATTACGAGTGAAGATCACCTCATTACTCATCAAGACTTAATTAGAGCTATGCATGCCGCTAGTTACAATAAAATTGCCGATGATGAAGAGTTAATTTCGATTTTACCAACTGCTTATAAAATAGATAATGCTATTGTTAAAAATCCCATTAATATGATTGGCCACAAGTTATCTTTAAAAGCCGTTTTAATAACTGTCCCCAAAGCATCAGTTAATGAGTTTTTAAAAGTATTAGACAGTATTGGTATTAAGGTAATTGATTTTGTTACCACTTCTTTAGGAGACTATGCTCTTAATCATCTAAAAGAGTTTGGCAGTAAAATTGGTGCTATAATTAATATTGGGGAAGAAACAACTACCGTCTCTATTTTCAACAAAGGCATTCTTACTCGAGCTGAAGTAATTGAACTAGGTGGCTCAAATATTGATAAAGACATTTCTTATATTTATAAAATAACTAAAAAAGATGCTCGTTCCTTAAAAGAGCACTTAGGCCTAGCCGTTAGTGATATGGCGGCAAGTGAAGAGAGAATTACGGTAACTGATCGCTTAGGAGAAAAGTTAGTAATTAATCAATTAGATTTAAGTGAGATTATTGAATCCCGCTTAACCGAAATACTTGAATTATCTCAAAAGCAAATTAACTTATTAACCAAAAGAGAAATTGAATATATAATTATAACTGGAGGGTCTAGTGAAATAAGAGATTTTAACAAATTGTTAGATAAAGTCTTTACTAAACCCCATATTCTTGGTAAAATAGATATTGTAGGTGCAAGAAATAACAAATTTAGCACCGGCTTAGGAATTATTAAGTATTATAATGGACGCCTAAAATTAAAAAATAAAGAATATTCCGTCTTTAATTTAGATGAACTGGAAATCTTAAGTGGTGTTCATAAAAAAGTAAGTATAAATGAAAATTCGATCTTAGGAAAATTATTTGGATATTTTTTTGATAGTTAAGGAGAGTGTAATATGAACGGTTTAGAAATGGATCAAATAGCTAAAATTAAAGTCGTTGGAGTTGGCGGCGGTGGCAACAATGCGGTAAACCGAATGATTGAAGAAGGCGTAAAAGGCGTGGAGTTTATTGTTGTCAACACTGATCTTCAAGTCTTAAATGCTTCAAAATGCGAAAATAAAATTCAAATAGGAGCCACAATTACTGAAGGCCTTGGGGCTGGAGCTAATCCGGAGATTGGCCGGGCGGCTGCTATTGAATCAAAAGTGGATTTAGAAGAAGCCATTAAAGGTGCTGACATGGTCTTTGTCGCTTGTGGTATGGGTGGTGGCACCGGTACAGGAGCTGCTCCTGTTATCGCAGAAATAGCTCAAGAATCAGGGGCCTTAACTGTTGGTATTGTTACAAAGCCTTTCCGTTTTGAAGGAAAAAGAAGAATGGAAAACGCTTTACTTGGACTTGAAGAATTAAAGAAAAACGTCGATACTTTAATTGTTATTCCTAATGACAAATTAAGAGATATTATTGATCGCAATACATCATTTAAGGACGCCTTTAAAGAAGTAGATAATGTTTTACATCGTGGTGTTCAATCAATTTCCGATTTAATCGCCGTAACTGGTATTATCAACCTTGACTTTGCTGATGTCAAAACAGTTATGCAAAAAAGTGGTACTGCCATCATCGGTATTGGCTGTAATGCGGGAGAAAATAGAGCCATTGAAGCGGCTCGTCAAGCTGTTGCCAATTCTCTTTTGGAAGCAACAATTGAAGGTGCAACCAATGCCATTGTTAATGTTACCGGTGGATCTAATTTAACTTTATTTGAAATTGAAGATGCGGTTGAAACCGTTCGAGCTGCGGCCAATAATGATGTTAACATTATCTTTGGTGCCATTCAAAATGATAATTTAACTGATGAAGTAATTGTAACCGTTATTGCAACCGGCTTTGAAAACCAAGGGGAAACCGATGAAATGTTATTTAGCGATGATACAAAGATGCCACGCCGTCGTCCCGTAGAAGAAACCCTAGACGATGAATATGACATTCCACCATTCCTAAGAAATAAAGAAAGATTTTAAAAGAGTGATTAAATTCATTCTTTTTTAATTGTAATGCCTCTTTAATTTTGCTATACTTAAAATGGTGATATTATGAACATACTTGTTATACCAACCTGGTATCCAAGCGGCCAGGATAAATTGATGGGAAACTACCATCAAGAATATTGTGCGGCTTTAGCCCTTGATAAAGATATTCATGTAAACATGTTATTTATTGCAAGAGAAAGATTAAATAATCCTCTTAAATACTTATTTATGCCCAAAACAGAAGTAATAAAAGAAGATAACTATAAAACTTATATTAAAAGAATGTTAAATGTTGAACCTCTAAGTTTTACTTGGCAATTAAAAAGATATGCCAAAGTCTTAGACAAAGCCTTTCAAAAATACTTAAAGGACAATCCCCGGCCTGATATATTGCATGCCATGGTAACCATTCCTGCTGGCTATGCTGCCTGCCTTTTAGGAGCAAAATATAACATTCCGGTGGTTGTAACTGAACACTCTTCTTATTTCAAGCGCTTTTTTGAAGGAAAAAATCAAAAATATGGAGATTATGTCTTAAAACACGCCAAGTTTACAACCGTCAGTAATTTTATGGCCAATGACATGAAAAAGTTAAATGTTCCTTGTGAAGTCCTCCCCAATGTTATTAACACTGACTTATTTATGGGCCAAAGAAAAAAAGTAAAAGGGTTAAAACTAATTACCGTTTCAGCCTTACGTCAAGGTAAAAGAATAGATGATATTATTGCGGCTTTAAAAATAATTACTGAAAAAAACCCCGAAATTGATGCTAAACTTACTATTGTTGGCGATGGTTTTTTAGAGGACTATTATAAAAACAGATGCCACGAGTTAGGAATGGATCAATATGTTCAATTTGTTGGCCGAAAAAGTAAAGAGGAGATTGCCCATATTTTATTAGAACACAATCTTTTTGTCATTGCCAGTAGCAAAGAAACTTTTTGTATTCCCGGCGTAGAAGCTTTAGCAAGTGGCCTACCGGTTGTCTCCACCAAATGTTTAGGTCCAGAAGAATATATTACAAAAGAATGTGGGAAACTTGTCGATATTGGCGATATTCCCGGTTTAGCCGAAGCTATTTTTGATGTCTACAAACATATTGATAATTATCATATTGAAACATTAAGAAATATTGCCAAACGCTATTCAAGAAAAAATGTTGTCAAAAAAGCTTTAGAAATTTATCAAGAAGTTTTAAAATAAATTTCTTTTTAAATAGTTTAGTATAGAATAACTACTAAATTTTTTGTATAATAAGGTTAGGTGACTTTTAAGATGATATATTTAGATTATAGTGCAACAACACCAATTGGTTTTGAAGTATTAGATACATACAATAAAACAAGCAAAGATTTTTTTGGTAATCCCAATTCTATCCATGAACTAGGAGTAAAATCTAAAAATTTAATGAATAGTGCAACGAAACAAATTGCCGAAATATTTAATATTAATGAATCCGAAATAACTTATACAAGTGGAGCCACTATGGCTAATAATTTAGCTTTGATTGGCACAGCTATGCATAATCACAAAAAAGGCAAGCATATCATTGTCTCCAAATTAGAGCATCCATCTATATATGCTATATGTGATTATTTAAGCAGCTTAGGATTTGAAATAAGTTATGTAAATAATGATGAAGAAGGCTTAATTGATTTTGACGATTTAAAAAGCTTAACAAGAGAAGATACCATTTTAGTAAGTATTTGTGCCGTTAATAGTGAATTAGGAATAAGGCAACCCTTAAAAATGATTAGACAAAAAAAAAAAAAAGAAAATCCTCATACTGTATTTCACTCGGATATGACCCAAGCCATAGGCAAAGTTAGCATCAGTATGCACGATGTTGATTTAGCAACCTTTACCGCCCACAAAATATATGGTCCCAAAGGAATTGGGGTATTATACAAAAGTAATAATATTGCTATATCACCCATTTTATTTGGCTCCGGTAAAATGAATATGCTAAATCCTGGAACTCCTGCTGTACCTTTAATTGTCGCTTTATCCAAAGCCGTAAGACTAGCAACGACTGATATTGAAAAAAAAGAAAGATTTATTGAACGATTAAACTTAAAAATAGTTGATGCCCTAAAAAAGTATAACGGTATTATGATTAACAAAACTAAATACAGTATTCCGCACATTTTAAATATTAGTTTACGAAATATTAAAGCCGAAACTTTTTTACACGCCTTAGAAGAATTTGAAGTATATGTAAGCTCCAATACAGCCTGTTCGAGCGGCACTTTATCTACATCCGTAATGGCTGTTTATAACGACAAAGTAAGAGCTTCTTCTACTTTAAGAATTAGTTTATCTCATCTTACCACAACGGATGAAATAAATAAATTTATTAATTATTTTGATGAAATATATCGCAAATTAAGTGGACTACATAATTAAGTGTAGTCTCATTTATTTACAAAAGAAAGATTTTCAAGTATAATAAACCTGTGATGTTTATGGAAAAAGTTATTCTGATTAAATATGGTGAATTATCAACTAAAAAAAACAACATTAATTTCTTTTTAAAAAAACTAAAAGAAAATATTTTGTTTGCTCTTCAAGATTTTGATGTCGAAGTAACATACGATTTAGGAAGAATGTTTATTCATACCCTTTCTCCTGATAAAGTAATCGATAGAATAAAAAATGTTTTTGGCATTCATGAAATAAATATTGGATATATTATTGAAACAACTGAGCTTGACATAGTAAAAGAAGAAGTATTGTTTTTATTAAATAAAAAAGAATTTACGACCTTTAAAGTAGAAAGTAAACGGGCTAATAAAAAGCTTAATACAACCAGCATCGAATTAAGCAAAAACTTAGGTGCTTACATCTTAAAAAATAAAGATGGCCTAAAAGTAGATGTAAATAATCCTGAAATTTTAATCAATGTCGAATATCGGATGAATAATACTCTTGTTTATTTTGATGAGTTTAAAGGGCTAGGCGGCTATCCTGTAGGTACTCTTGGTAAAGGGCTATTAATGCTTAGTGGGGGAATAGACTCTCCTGTTGCTGGCTATTTAACTATTAAAAGAGGGGTTAAAATAGAAGCAATCTATTTTGAAAGTCCTCCTCATACTAGTTTGGAAGCCAAAAACAAAGTTATAAGCTTAGCTAGGAAACTAGCCCTATACAACAATGATTTAATATTGCATATTGTTAACTTCACCGAAATTCAAGAAGCAATTTATAAAAATATTCCTCATGAATATTTAATTACGATCATGAGACGGATGATGTACCGAATCAGTGCGATAATAGCCAGCCAAAGAAACGCTAAATTATTAGTAAATGGGGAATCAATCGGTCAAGTAGCTAGTCAAACCTTAACAAGTATGAGTGCCATTAATGAAGTTGTAAGTATTCCCGTAATTCGTCCTCTAGCTTGTTTTGATAAGTTGGATATTATTGAGCTTGCCAAAAAAATTGATACTTATGAAACAAGCATTTTACCATTTGAAGATTGTTGTACGATATTTGTTCCCAAGCATCCTGTCATTAATCCAAGTAAGGAAAAATGTCATGAATATGAAAAATTAATTCCCTATAAAGATTTAATTTATGAAGCAATAAAAACCCATGAAGTAAAGAAAATTACTGCCAAAGAAAATAATGATGAATTTAAGGATTTATTGTAATGAATATAATAAAATAAAAACTACAAGTGTATAAAAGTAATATATTCCTTGTAGTTTTTTATTAGTTCTGTAACAAAAATAGAAGGATTATCTTTCGGAACAAATAAATAAGAGTAATTTTTGGTACGTGTGAGTGCTACATAAAATAGTCTTCGCTCTTCTTCAAAAGGATAAATATCATAATGTTTAATAACGTATCTAAGTATTTTTTCATCTTTTATTTTTGAGGGAAGGGAATTAGGGCTACTTGACATATTAATAATAACAACATTATCTTCTTCTAATCCCTTAGCTTTATGAATAGTTTTATAATAAATATTATAATTTTGATAGATAATTTGATTATTTTCTATTTTTAATTTATCAGGTAAAACCGTATATATATCAGCATTATTTCTACCTAAAATCATCAGGTTAGGGGAGTTTATTACTTTAAGAAGTTTATAAAAATCATTCTTTATATTCTTGTAATAGCACACCACAATAGGTTTTTTAATACTTTTACTAGCTTTTAGTTTCTTTTTCATTTGTCTAGGATTTTTCATAATAAAAGATCCCGCGACCAAAATAAGTTCTTTACTATTTCGATAAGTATTTTTTATATATAATTCTTTTGCTGGTTTAAAGTTTTTTTTAAAATCCAAAAAGTTATTAAGATCACAACCGGAAAAACGATAAATGGATTGAAAATCATCACCAACTACTGTAACTAAAGCTTTGGTAGCTTCTTTAATTGCCTTCACTAGCTCTTCCCGAACCATAGAAGTATCTTGATATTCATCAACAATGATATATTGATAATGTTTTTTAATTCCTTTTTCTTTAACTAATCTCGTAGCTAAATAAATCATATCATCAAAATCAATTGTTCCACTAGCATTTTTCTCTAATTTATACATCTCATATATTTTTTTGATAATTTCTAAAACCGGTTTATCTCTTTTTCGTGCTTTTCTTATAATTTTTTCAAAATATTTATCTTCATAATAATTAGCAATAAAAAGTTTAATAAAACGGCCAATTACTTTTTTAAATTGTAAGAACTCCCAACTTTTTTCATAATTTTTATTTAAAAACATTTTTTCAAAATACTGATTATGCATACTTAAGAGTACTTCATCAATCAAATATTCCAACAAATCTTCTTTTGCAATTTTATATTTAATTTGTTGTTCTTTTAATATTTCTAAAGCTAGCTTATGAAAAGTATAAACTTTTGCTTCTTGTTTTAATTCTTTTTTTATTTTATCTTCTAAACTTTTAGCAGCATTATTTGTAAAAGTAATGCAAAGAATATCATCCGTGGGAATATGTTGGTAAAGAACTAAATATTTAATTTTACCCACCATCGTTGTACTCTTACCCGCCCCAGCCCCGGCAATAATAATAGTATTACAACTATTTTCTAAAACTGCTGCTAATTGTTCCTGATCAAGATTATTTCCTAAAACATCTAACTTCATTTAAACTCCATCTTGTTATTTTATTGTAAATATGTTAAACTTAAATTAGTAGAGCATTAGGTCTAAATGCCTACTTTTGCTTGTAGACATTAACCGTCATATTGTTATATACAATGATGATGGTTGATGTCTTTTTTGGTTTAATCCAATTTATAAGCTTCAGAAATAACTTCTTCACGCTAACTAAGCCCAACTCCTTTCTATCAACCAAAACCTATCAAGGAGGCAAGGCAATAGAAATTTGTCTAGTTTAGTAGACACCAGTCCCAATGCTCAAATCTATCGTAGCATAAATCCTCTCTATTTTCAAGAACATAAGTTCGACAAGAAACAACAATTAATATTAAAATTTAATTTAATATTTTGGAAAAAATTCGCAAATACTTAAATTTTAGATTGACTATTTATGATTTTTAATATATAATTTTTTTAGGATTGAAAATTCTTAACTACTATTTTTCTTGCCGGTTTTTCCAAGCAGATAGTCAGCTGAAATATTATATTTTTTGCATATCTTATATAGTATAGGAGTAGAAATTAAATATCTACCTATTTCATAACCAGCAATTGTACCATAAGAACAACCTACAATTTTCCCAAGTTCTTCCTGAGTTAGTTTATGCTCTTTTCTTATTTCCTTAAGTCTATTTCCAATAATTTTGGCATCTAAATTTACTAACTTATTAATTTTATTATATTCAAGCTTATTTTCAAATCCTAAAATATAGTCGAATGATATACCTAAATAGTTACATATGCTATTTAAATGTTTAACAGGCATCGTTTTAATTTCACTTTCATATTCAGAATATAAAGATTTACTTATTCTTAAAACATTTGCCAATTCTTTAGCTTTTATGTTATTTCTATCTCGCAAATGTTTTATTCTACTACCGTATATCATTATAATCACCTAATTAATTGTCTCATTAATAGTAATTTAATTCACCAAAAGTTCTCTAATGCCAAAATTTTTATTGACTTTATCATATTTTTACTATATACTTAAGATAGTTAAGAGTTTTCAATTTTATGAAAGAGGTTATAAAATTGAAAAATGATAATATAAATTTTGAAACAATAAAATTTAACAAGAATAGATTATATCTTTTAGGTGGTTTTGTCTGTGTAGTAGTACTTATGGTTACGATATTTATTGGTATGTCACAATCTAAATATCGTAATACTCAAAGTATACCTTTAATTAATGGGACAATCACATTTAATAATGCTGATTTAAATGTGATAGCTATGTATCAAGAAAATGATTTAGGAGAATATGAAAGCATTGATACTGTTCCGAATGGTGGTTATCTTCTTGATTATGAAAATAGTTATTGTGAAGTAAACGGAGAAAAAGATAGTGATGTATCATTGATCTATGATAATGGAAGAATAAATGTATCATTTACAAAAAAAGGGACAAAATGTTATTTATATTTTAATGCCAAGTGTGGAAAAGCTTGCAGAGCTATATTAGCTAATAAAGCAATTCAAGAAAGAACAAGCTTTTCATCGACGCTAAAATCAAATACTAATGGCACCATCTATCAAGCCCCGGAAGGAGAAGGAACCAGCTATTACTTTGCTGGGTCTAATACCGAAAATTGGCTCTCATTTGCCGGATTCTACTGGCGAATTATTCGAATAAACAGCAATGGCACAGTCAGAATCATCTATAACGGAACAAGTAATGGTGCCACAGGAAGCGAAACACAGTTGTCTAGCACTAGTGCCTTCAATGGTAGGCGTAATAATAATATGTATGTAGGATACATGTATACAAGTGGTGAGATTCATGGCTTAGGAACAAGTAGTACCATCAAAGGAGTAGTTGATACATGGTACCAAAATAACATAGCAAATAATACAGACTACACGAGTAAGATATCAACCATCAATGGTTTTTGTGGAGACAGATCAAATTATACAGATAACACAGGTACTACAAGTGGAGATGGAACCGGGACAACCGTAACATATTATGGAGCATATATAAGATTAATAACAAATACAGCACCAACATATGACTGTGCAAATGATAGTGATTTATATACAGTAGATGGTGCAGGAATAGGAAATGAAGCTTTAACTTATCCCATAGGTTTAATTACCATAGATGAAGTAGCCTACGCTGGAGGAGCATATGACCCAATGGATAATAATACAAGTTACTATCTATATACTAATCAGGATTACTGGACAATGTCACCGTATTATTTTAGATCTAGCACTGCTAATGGGTTTTATGTGGGTGATTATGGCTATATCAATTGGAGTGATATAACTGATACATATGGCGTCCGTCCTGTCATAAACCTGAATGCCGATGTAGAGTTATCCGGTACCGGAACGGCTTCTGACCCATTTATCGTAAATTAGATGTAATTTAAAAAGTACGGAGTAATCTGTACTTTTTTAATATAATATTTGTTAAAAGCTTCTAAAGACGAAAAAAGATGGTTTTTTTCAAAATTTATAGTATAATTAAGTAAGAGGTGAGTTTATGAAAGTAGTTATAAGTGCTGGTGGTACAGGTGGCCACATCTATCCAGCCTTAGCCGTACTAGAAAAACTTAAGAGTATAGACAAGCATTTAGAAGTACTATATATTGGTACTAAAAATCGAATGGAAAGTGAAATAATTCCCCAAAGGAATATTGATTATGTTGGTATTGAAATATATGGTTTTTCTAAAAATATATTAAAAGATTTTAAAAATATTTTTCTAATTACGAAAAGCTATCATAAATGTTTAAAGTTATTGCGAGATTTTAAACCCGATATTGTTTTAGGTTTTGGTGGGTATGTTACTTATCCTGTTTTAGCATCTGCTAAAAAGTTAGGAATAAAAACATTCTTACATGAACAAAACAGCATTGTTGGCAAAACCAACAAAATTTTATCTAACGGCATTGATTTAGTCGCTGTTTCTTTTTTGAGTACCTTAAATAAATTTCCTAAGGCAAAAAAAGTTATTTACTCCGGCAATCCTTGTGGTGAAAATGCTTTAACCACCAAAGAAATTAAAAAAAGTGATATTGGCTTTGACAACAAGAAAAAGCTAATTATCGTTGTTGCTGGTTCTTTGGGAAGCAGTTCTTTAAATGAAAAATTAAAAGAATTTTTAAGATTAAGTAAAAAAAGTGAATATCAAGTTTTATATATTACTGGCAAAAGCTATTATGATGATTTTATCAAAAATACTCGTTTTGGTTCTAACATCAAAGTTTTACCATATCTCGATAATTTAGCTGGTCTAATGCGCAATTGTGATCTTATCATAACTAGAGCGGGCGCTTCTACCATGAGTGAAATCCTAGCCTTAAATTTACCAGCTATATTTATTCCTAGTCCCTATGTCGCCGGCAATCATCAGTATTATAATGCCCTAGAAATTGTTAAAAATAATGCTGGGGCCATGATTGAAGAAGAAAATGTTGATGGCGAGAAATTATTTAGTATGGTAAATGATTTATTAAACGATAAAAAGAAGTATGAAATTATGAAAATGAATCTAAAAAATTTAGGAAAGACTGACAGTAGTAAAATCATTGTTGACGAAATAAAGGAGCTGTTAAAAAATGAATGAAATAAAAGGAATAAGCATTACTCGGGATGCTTCTTTAAAAAACTTAAATACTTATAAAATTGAAAGCAAAGCTAAATATTTGGCCCGTGTTCAAACTCTGCCTGGTTTAGTAGATTTATTAAAATATATCAAAACTCACCAGCTAAACTATTTTATTTTAGGTGCGGGATCAAATATTATTGTTGATGTTTATTTTGACGGCGTCATAATTAAATTAGATGGTTTAAATAACATCAAGGTTGATAAAAACTTAATCACTTGTGAAGCTGGGGCCATGATGGGCTCTTTAGCTTGTACTTCTATGAATAATAATTTAACTGGACTTGAATGGGCCATAAACATTCCTGGGACTCTTGGGGGAAGTATTATTGGTAATGCCGGAGCTTACAATAAAGAAATATTTGATTCTCTTATATCTATCAAAATATTAGATGAAAATTTAAAAATAAAAGAACTTAAAAAAGAAGACATATCTTATTCCTATCGGCATACTAGTTTACAAGATAAACCTTTGATTATCTTAGAAGCTACCTTCCAATTAGAACCTGGTAATAAAGAAGAATCTCTAGCTTTAGTTAAAGATCGTCAAGAAAGAAGAAGAGCAACTCAACCCCTTGACATGCCATCCGCCGGCAGTGTTTTTCGCAATCCTCCTCATGATCATGCCGGTCGCTTAATTGAAGCTGCCGGTTTAAAAGGTAAACAAATAGGGGGAGCTATGGTTTCTAAAAAGCATGCCAATTTTATTGTAAATACGGGCACTGCTACTAGTAATGATATTAAAAATTTGATAAAATTAGTACATGCACAAGTGAAAGAACAATTTAATGTTGATCTTGTGTTAGAGCAAAATATTATTGATTGGAAGTAAGAAATGGTGAAAGTAAAAACGGTAAAAAAAAGAAAATTAAATACAAAAGCGTTAATTATCTTACTATTAATCATTTATTTAATAGTAATGCTTTTTTATACCATTTTTACTCTACCTATTAAAAACATTTACATTAATGGCACTAACTTACTAACTGACAATGAAATTATCGAAATAGCTCAAATTAAAGATTATCCTGCTATCTTTAAAATTAGTAAAAGCAAATTAAAAGAGCGAATAAGTTCTTTAGAATTAGTAGATAATGTTGAGATTAAAAAAACTTTAACTGGAAAATTAATTATTAATATTACGGAAGCTTCTCCTTTATTTTATAACCGAAATACTAATAAAGTAACTTTAAGTAATAACAAAGAAGTAGATAACAATTCTAAATATTTAGGCATACCTACTTTAATTAATTATGTTCCTACTGACATTTTAAAGGATTTTATCGAAAAATTTAAAGAAATTGATCCTGATATCATTAAAATGATTAATGAAATTGAATACGATCCTGATATTAGTGAAAACATTACTATTGATGAATACCGTTTTTTATTAAGGATGAATGATACTAATCATGTTTATGTAAATGTTATCAATATGGATCGTTTAAATGATTACGAAGAAATATTTGCGACCGTCGGAGATCTTCAGGGAACTGTGTATCTTGACAGCTATAATGCGGATAATATTATATTTGAAGCTTTTGAAAGTGATGAAGAGGCCGAAAATGAAAATAATGGGGGTGATGAGGAAAATGAAACCGAAGATTAATTATCAAAAAAAGCTTGAAGAGTTAATAAAAACAATCCAAAACAAACCAACTCTTTTATTGCACAGTTGTTGTGGACCGTGTTCTACTCAAGTAATAGACTATTTAAAAGATTACTTTGCAATAACGGTTTTATATTATAATCCTAATATAGAACCTCAAACTGAATATCTTCATCGTAAAAAAGAACAAATTCGTTTTTTAAAAGAATACAAAGAAGCCAAAATAGACTTTTTAGATTGCGAATATAATAATACGGCTTTTAAAAAAATAGCTCAAGGTTTGGAAAACATTTCCGAAGGCGGAGCAAGATGCAATCAATGTTTTTATTTAAGAATGAAGAAAACTGCTTTAGTTGCCAAAGAAAACAATTTTGATTATTTTGGCACAACTCTAACTGTTAGTCCTCATAAAAACAGTACTATTATTAATGAAATAGGTGAAAAAATTAGTAAAGAATTAAATATAAAATACATCTATGGTGATTTTAAAAAAAATGATGGCTACAAAAAAAGTATTGATCTAAGTCAACAATACAATTTATATCGCCAAGATTATTGTGGCTGTTTATATGCCAAAAATTTTAATAGAAAGGAATCAATTCTTTAATTGATTAAAGGTTAAATATGAATATAGATAAATATATAACGCTAATTACATTTATTCCTTGGATCTTAATTATTATCGTTAGTATGATATATAACTTAAATAATGAATATTATCAAAAATTTTCTTTAAAGTATTTAAGTCACAACGTTTTTAAAATATTTCGTTTAGATACGCTTTTATTAATAATCTGCTTTTGGTATTTTGCTTCTTTTGATCGGGAATTTGTCGATAAATATTTATTTGCTATTATCTGCTTATATTTATTTGTTAATTTCTTCTACGAAAAAAGAAATACTTTAAAAAAGCACTTTTGGCAAGAAAATATCATTCAAATAATTTTACTATTTTTAATCAATATAATTCCTTTTATATATTATAATCAAACTAATAATTTAATTTTTACTTATAAAATTATGCTTCTTTATCTTTTCTTTGAATATATAATAATTTTAGTAGTAAGTTATATTGCCAAATTATTAAAATTAATTTTTGTCAAAAAAGACTCTACAGATAAATAGAGTCATTTTATATTTCTAATTCTACATCATCATCAATGTCTACTGTTTTCATGATTTCTTCCATACTTGTTAAACCTTCAACTACTTTAGATAAACCATCCTCAAACATCGTTGTAATATCATCCTTAGCGTGGTAAACAAGTTCTCTTAAAGTTTTTCGCTCGACATTAGTAGTAATAGCTTCTCTAATTTCTTCGTTAATACTTAATACTTCATGTATAGCAATTCTTCCTGCATATCCGTGATTACAATACTTACAACCAACTGGAGTATAAACTTCATTGACCGCAATTCCTAAATGTTTTTTAATTAATTTTTTCTCATAAGGTGTAGTTGCTCTATTTCCCCGACATTTAGGACACAATTTTTTAACTAATCTTTGTGAAACGATTCCTGTTAAAGCCGATCCAAGTAAATATCTTTCTACTTCCTTACCTAAAAGTCTTTCGATTGTAGTCAAAGAGTTATTTGTATGTACTGTCGATAAAACTAAATGTCCCGTAATACTAGCTCTAACCGCAATTCGTGCTGTTTCATTATCCCTTATTTCACCAATCATGATAATATCTGGATCTTGTCTTAATATACTCCTTAAAGTATAAGAAAAGGTCCGCCCAATATCACTTAATACTTGCACTTGGTTAATATTTTCTATTCGCATTTCCACGGGATCTTCAACCGTAATAATATTTCGCTCTTTCGTATTTAGCTTTTGTAAAAGGGCATAAACGGTTGTCGATTTACCTGTTCCCGTAGCTCCCGTTACTAATATTAGACCATTAGGCTTTTTAATCATTTCTTCTAGTCTTTTAAGGTTAGTTTCAGAAAAACCTAAATTTTCTAAACCTTTTAAACTCATACTATAATCGAGTATTCGAATGACCATCTTTTCTCCCATTACACAAGGAAGGGAAGAAACCCGCAGATCTAAAGCAATTTTGTCGATTACATTTTTTATTGCTCCATCTTGAGGCATTCTTGTTTCTGTAATATTCATCCCACTTATAATTTTAATTCTAGTAATGACATTTTTCTTGAGTACATTGGGAATTTTAGCATAATCTTGAAGTTCACCATCAATTCGAATTCGGACCATTAAGCATTCATCAAGTGGATCAAAATGAATATCGGAAGCTTTTTTCTTAATGGCATCCAAAATAATATCATTGACAATTTCGACAATACTAACATTTTCAAAATCAAAAGTTCTCAAATACATCACCTATTCTAAAAATAATT
>CALVHY010000061.1 GCA_944329205.1 uncultured Bacilli bacterium
CGTAACCACTGCTACTTTTCCATCTAATTTCATACATTTCCCCACTTTCTATAATAAGTATACCACAGCTAAATTTAATTTTAAATCCTATCTAAAACAAAACAATTACAAATAAGTAAAAATATAAAGAATTTATTAATATTTTTCCCTTCTTTACCCCAAAATAATCAAGTTATTATTGAATTATTCTCAATTTTGTATTATAGTTAAATTAAGTTGTTTT
Organism: uncultured Bacilli bacterium; assembly: GCA_944329205.1. Taxonomy (GTDB): domain Bacteria; phylum Bacillota_I; class Bacilli_A; order RF39; family UBA660; genus Caccenecus. The sequence continues at coordinate 224 of CALVHY010000061.1, forward strand.
GCAGGAGGTTTAAATATGAATAGTGAACAATTATTAACAGAAAAAGAGTGTTTAAAACAAGCACAAAAGATACTTTCGGGATATGCTAGTATCGACAAGCCTTGGATGGCAAATTATAAGAAATTTGATCCAAATAATATTGATATAAATATGAGTATATATCAAATGCTCGAGAAATATTCAAAAGAAAACGTTAATTCTACAGCCATGTGGATTCCCGGTGAAAACTATAAAGGTGGATTAAGAATAAGCTACAAAGATTATTTAAAAGAATGTCAAAGTCTAGCTAAATCATTTGATGCAGTAGGAACAAAACACGAAGAAATCATCCCTATTATATTACCAAATGTTCCTGAATCTAGATGTTCAATTTATGGCTTAAATTATTTTGGCGGCGTATCATATCCCATAATTCCTAGTCTTCCCCCAAAAGAATTAGAAAAAATCATAATCAACAATGGAATTGATAAAGTAGTGATATTCAGTGGCTTTTATGAAAAATATAAAACTGTTTTTGATGATTGTAGTATCAAATGCGTAATTGTTACCGATGGAATTGGTCTAATTCCAAGTTATTTAAAAAAGCTAGTAAATACTTTTGCCAAGTTAAAAGGAGAAGCTGCCCCATTTAAAGAACTAGATATTCCTTACAAGCCTAACATTTTAACATGGAACGAGTTTATAAAAGCTGGTAAAGATAGATCATTAAGTGCTCCATATTATAAGGAAAATACTGCTGCTGCGATCATTGGAACTAGTGGAACAACCGGAGTTCCTAAAGGAGCAATTTTTACGAACGAAAACATTAACGCTCAAGCGTTCCAACATTTACTTGCTGGAATTGATTACGAAAAAGGAGATAAAATTCTCGATATTTTAATCCAGTCTATTTCTTATGGCTTTGCTGTTATGCACTATGAAGGAGTATTAGGCACCCAAACGATAATGATTCCGAACTTAGTCACCAACAAAATAGCCGAAGTAATGTATAACTTAAATCCAGCTCAATTTACTGGTGGACCAGTCCACTTTATCTATATGAGTAGAAGCGAATTATTTAAATCTGGAAAATTAAAACCAATGAAAAATGCTATTTCTGGAGGAGCAAAACTACCTAGTGATGTCGAAAAAGAATTGAATAAAGATCAAATATACGTTAAACAAGGATACGGTTGCACGGAATGCCTAGGAAGTGCTACGGGCCCTATTGGCGAATATAAATTTGGAAGCATTGGCACTCCTCTACCTCTTACAAATGTTGGTATCTTTAAACCAGGAACAGATGAAGAATTAAAATATAATGAAATTGGCGAAATATGCCTTAACGCTCCTACGGTTATGCAAGGATATTTAAATAATGAAGAAGAAACAAAAAAAGCTTTAATAAAACATAAAGATGGCAAAATTTGGTTACATACAAAAGATTTAGGATATTGTGATGAAACAGGACATCTATATTTTGCCGAGCGTATATCTGATACATTTATGAGATGCGGATTTAACGTCCATCCAAACAAAATAGCTGAATTTTTAAGTTCACTACCATATGTCGAGGAAGCTCATGTCATTGGTATACCTCATAACGCAGAACAAGAAGTACCTGTAGCATTTATTGTTCTTAAAAAAGAATATATTGGCCAAGAAGAAAAAATTAAGGAAATTTTAAAAGATATATGTTATAATAATCTTGACGAGATGTCTATCCCATATGAATGGATATTTGCAGATGCAATTCCAAGAAATATTGGTGGAAAAATAGTAAAAAAAGAGTTAATAGAAGCGTATCATTTAGATTATTCTAAAGTGGAATCAGATGGGGTTAGTTTACAAAGAAAAAAATAAATAAGGCGGTGGTAATGTGGGATATTTTAGCGTAGCTCTTTCAATTGCAAGTTTAATATTCTTAGTAATTGTATTTATCGTTTTCAAATCAAAAGAAAACATCAAAAGTATACAATTACAATTATTCTCTAAAATGTTACTTTTAACGATTATAGGATTATGTATTGATGTCTATGGATTCTTTTCTTTCAAGGTTTTTCCTTTAGACTCATTATTAAACCAATTTATTTCTAGATTTTACATTCTATTTTACTTTTTATGGGGATTTAGTTTTACTTACTATGTAATATCAATCTCTTTTGATATTGAAAACAAAAAGAAAATAAGATTAGCTGCTAAGATTATCGCTGCAATTGTGGGCTTAATTATCTTTTTATGTCCTATTAACATATATAGTGACGGTATAAGTACTTATTCGTATGGTGTAAGTGTTAATTTAAATTATACATGTTCCTTTATTTTTATTATTATTATGCTTTACTGTTTAATTAAGAACATTAAAAAGATAAAAAGCAAACAATATATTCCTTTAATTGCCTACATTATATTAGGTACAATCGTAATTATCATTCAACAAATAAATCCTACTTTAACACTAATGCTCTTTTTCCAATCAGTGATTATCTTTATTATGTATCATACCATTGAAAACCCCGATTTAAATCACATTAGGGAATTAAATTTAGCCAAAGATCAAGCTGAAAAAGCTAATCGTGCCAAAACAGACTTTTTATCAAACATGTCCCATGAAATTAGAACTCCTCTAAATGCCATTGTTGGGTTTAGTGAATGTATGCTTGATTCCAGTGACTTAAAAGAAACCAAAGAATATGCTGGTGACATTGTAGATGCCTCCAAGCAACTACTTGAAATTGTCAATGGTATTCTTGATATTTCTAAGATTGAAGCAAATAAAGTGGAAATTATCCCTAAAAACTACAATCCAAGGGAAGTCTTTGATGGCTTAAGAAAATTAGTCTTACCGCGCATTAAAGAAAAGCCAATTGAATTTAAAATGGTATTCTCCCCTGATCTCCCTGGCATTTTGCATGGAGATGTAGCTAAAGTAAAACAAGTAGTTTTAAATGTTTTAACCAATGCAGCCAAATACACTGATAAAGGTGAAATCATATTTAATGTAAACTGTATTAATCGAATGGATACCAAAATATGTTTGATGTATATTTCGGTAAAAGATACGGGAAGAGGTATCAAAAAAGACAAACTAGAAACCATCTTTGGTAAATTTGAACGAATTGACGAAGATAAAAACACCACTACGGAAGGTACGGGCTTAGGTCTTGCTATTACTAAAAGTCTTGTCGATTTAATGGGGGGAAGAATCACGGTTTTCTCTAAATACGGGGAAGGTTCAACCTTTAGAATATACCTCGAACAAGAAATTATCAGTATGGAAATACCTCAAACTGAAGAAAAAGACGAAGAAGAAATTAATTATCAAGATTTCCATGACCGAAAAGTTTTAATTGTTGATGATTCCAAAATAAACTTAAAAGTCGCCGAAACTATTATGAAACCTTACAACTTTGAAATAGATACAGCCTCAAGTGGTATCGAGGCATTAGAGTGTGTTAGAAAAAAGTCATACGATCTAATCTTCATGGATATCATGATGCCCAAAATGAATGGCATCGAAACGCTAGAAAAATTAAAAGAAAATGAAGATTTTACAACTCCTGTCATTGCTCTAACCGCTGATGCGCTAGAAGGAACAGACGAAAAATATTTAAATATAGGATTTAATGGCTATCTATCTAAACCCATTGATAGAAAGCTTTTAAATAAAATTATTAATAAATATTTGAAAGGATAATAGTGTATGGAAAAAGTTGATTTATTAGTTAGTAATAACGTAGATGTGCATGGCAGCTTAGAATTTTGGGGAGACATGGATTCTTATAACGAAAATTTATTAGAATTTAAAAACTCTCTAAAAGAAAAACTAAACAATTTAGAGTATTACAAAAATACTAAAGACTGGGCTAATTATGCCATTTTAGCTCACAGTATGAAAAGTGAAGCTAAATACTTAGGGTTCCAAAAGGAAGCTGAAGTTTTTCTAGCCCATGAATTAAAAGGTAAAGAAAATGATGGTACTTATATTGAGAATAATTATAATAAACTTGAAAAAACAGTTGCCCAAATTATAAATATTCTCGATAAATACTTTAGTGCGGAAGATAAAAAAGTAATTTTAATCGCTGATGATTCGAATATTATTTTAAATTTTCTCGAAAAAAGTATTCAATCAACCTACAGCCTTATCAAAGCTAAAGATGGTAATGAAGCTATTGAATGTATTAAAAATCATGAATTATATGCTATTTTACTAGATTTAAACATGCCAGGTTTAAATGGCTTTGAAGTCTTGGAATATCTAAAAAAAGAAAACCTTTTAAACAAAATACCTGTCGTTATTATAACTGGTGATGATACTGAAGATACTATCAAAAAAGCTTTTAGTTATGGTGTTTTAGATGTTTTAAACAAACCATTTACCGAAGAAAATATCCAAAGAATATTAACCAATATTAACAATTTTTATGAAAGAGTAAACATATGAAAAAAATAGAACTTCATGTTCACCTAGATGGAAGTGTTAGACCAAAAACAATAAGTGAATTATTAAATATTGATTTAAAGGAAGCTTTTAATCTTTCCTGCCTAGATCATCAAGCTAACTCGCTAAAAGAATATCTAACCAAATTTGCTATTCCCCTAAAAGCTATGCAAACCAAGGAAAATTTAAAACGCATTGCCAAAGAACTGGCTCAAGATCTTTTAAAAGACGACGTAATTTATGCCGAAATAAGATTTGCTCCTCATAAACATTTAGAAAATAACTTAAGTTTAGATGAAGTCATAACATCTGTATTAGAAGGTTTAAGGGAAGTTCCCCTTAAAACCAACTTAATATTATGTATGATGAGAGAATATTCCTTCACAAAAAACCTTGAAGTTCTTAAGCTTGCTAAAAAATATCTAAATAAAGGCGTAGTTGCTATAGATCTTGCTGGAAATGAAGCTTTATATCCCGTTTTAAATTATCAAAAATTATTTACAATAGCAAAAAAAGAAAATATCCCCTATACCATTCATGCTGGTGAAGCTGATGGCCCCGAAAGTGTTATTAATGCTATTAACTTAAAAGCTAAAAGAATTGGCCACGGCATCAGAGCTATTGAAAGCAAAGAAGCCTTAAAATTAATTAAAGAGCAAAATATAACTTTAGAAGTTTGTCCCAAAAGCAACCTAGACACCAACATATATAATACCTTAAGTAAGCATCCTCTCCTCAATTTATACCAAAAAAATATTCATACAACCATCAACACTGATAACCGAACCGTATCCAATATAACTTTAAATGAAACTTATCAAACTTTGAAAGACACTTTTAATTTTACCACAGATGATTTTCTTCAAATGAATAAATGGGCTATAGAAGCTGCTTTTATAAGTCCTAAAGAAAAGCAAGAATTACTACAGTTACTCCTTAAGTGATTTAATAAATGCCTCAAATATTAAATCACTTTTTTTATTTTTATCTGTCTCAGGATGCCACTCTACGCCTAAAAAGAATCGTTTATGCCTATCTTCTACTGCTTCAATCACACCATCACTAGCTATAGCACTATCTATTAGCATACTATTTTTAACACCTGTTTTATGTCTACTATTAACTAAAATATGCTCTTCTTTTATAATACTATAAAGTAAAGTATTTTTTTTTATTTTGACATTATGCCAATCATTATTATGCCCCTCATCAACATTTATTTCTTCACCACCCAAGCTAAGACCCATCACTTGCATTCCCAAACAAATTCCTAACGTCGGAATATCATTAGTATATAAATACTTTACCAACCGAAAATCATTATCTAAAAAATGATTTCCACCACTTAGTACTACCCCATCACATAATTCTAACAAAGCCCTTACTTTATCAAAAGAAATATAAATAGGAATTAATATAATTTCCACCTTATATTTTAAAAAAACATCTATTACATCCTTCCTACAGCCAACAAACAATTTGTCATTTTCCCAAAAATCTCTAATTACAATACCTATTCTTTTCATACTAAAACATATGAAAAAAAATCTAAATTATTTAGACTTTTTTTTATTTTGATCTATCTTATACAAAGGAAGACCTTTTTTAGTAAACAAATTAATGGCATAATATAACGTAACTAATAAAGCTAAAACACTCCATATAATTCCAAACAAGCCAAGATTAGGCATTGCATATAAAATACCAAACAAACTTAAACAAAAGCCCCCGATAAACCCCATAAAAGCTACTGGCCTAGAAGGCTTAACAACCAATCTTTTCATTATCTTCCTCTTTCATATTTAAGGATTTCTCCCGTAACAGCATCTACTTCATAATCATATTCATAATAATCATAATAAAACTCTAATTCATAAGTAGCAATCCCATAATCTACATCTAATTCAACCTTATTAAATCTAACATCACTGCTAGCAAGTCCAGCGTGATTTAAAACAATTTCTCTTGCCCTATCAGCGCCAATATAATCAGTAGAAGTTGTATTATTACCATTACCAGTTAAATAATCTTCTTTATAACTAATAACTTCTTTAGTATCTACATCAATACTAAGCTCATATTCTTTTTCATTATCATAAAAATAAACATCATAGACAGTAACACCATTTTCTCTATCAACTCTAACTCTTGTAAAAGTTACCTCATCTTGAGTCTTTCCAACTCTTTGTAACGCAATACTTCTAGCCTCATCTTCACTCATTGATACAGTAGTATTACCACCTTGATTAGCATCAACATTATCTCGGAGATCCTTTTCAAAATTAATAACTCTACCACTATTATAATTTACATCAATTTCATATTCATACATATCATCATAAAAGCGAATTTCATATTCTCGATCTTCTCTATCTTTTTGTATCGTTAAAATAGTAACGTTACTAGCACTTACTCCTGCATATTCATAAGCAATATTTTGTGCTTCGGCCTCAGTAATAGACTCCCTAAACACAAAGAAATATAAGCATAATCCTATTAAAACTAATACCAATACCACTGTAATAATAATTCCATAAATTTTCCATTTTTTCATAAACCTTCACTCCTTTAGTCCATTATAACAAAAGAAAAAAAAGATGTAAATTATCTTTTAAAACAAAAATAAATTTAATCCGGTTTCATCATCTAAAAAACGATCTACTTCCCCATCTATAATAGTAATAACCATTTCACATGTTGCACTTACCACAGCTTCATTTAAATGTCCACCAAAAACTTCACCTGAATCATTACCAGCACTCATATGAATATGGGTATAAAATTCATGATTCATCGTATTAATTGTTCCAGTTAATGAAACAATTTCAAAATCACCAACAAAATGATTTTTATAATTTTTTTCTCCTCCACTTTATATACGCCAACCGTAAAATCATTTGTTGCACCCAAGGCACTAACGTGAGCAAGTTTAATATTCTCTTTTAAAGCAAGTTCTTTAATTTGCGCAAGTATCTCTTCTCCTCTATCAATTCTAGCTACAATCGTATTATTAAAACTTGACATAAGTCCATATTATGTTTCCATGGTAATTGTGCAACCAGTTGCACAAATTCTTCATCATCTTTATATTCATTATAAAAAGATTTCATATATTTTAAATTACGTACTGAAAAACCTTTTAAATTAGGAAAAGACATTTTTAACTCCATAGCAACATTATCTATAAACTTATTTCCCCAACTACTATTTTCTTCTAATGTTTTACCAATATTAAGGTAAAGATTAACTAACTTTTTGTTAGCATCTGTCATGATTTCTAGTTGAGTGTTAGTTATTGCATTTTTAATACTACTTGTTATTTCTTGAAACGACTTATCTAGCATAAGTTTATCCTCCTTATAT
>CALVHY010000062.1 GCA_944329205.1 uncultured Bacilli bacterium
TCTTCGGTTAATGTGGTGCTAAAGTCACTTCTTGTTTGAATGTCTTTGCCGGCTAGGATTACTTCGGCTGCTGTTGGGTTTGATATACTCATTGGATCACTACATATTGTTTTACTGTTTCCGTTTAATCTTGTACAAACCATTTGCTTGTTTTCGTTTCCTTGCATGTCTATGGTGTAGGTGTTGTTGGTTAGGGTTGCACTTGTATTTGGTGTGCATATATTACCTGTTGAAGTACAGTAGGTGGCACTGGTTACATTGTTGGTTAGAGTTGCTGTTAGAGTTTTATCTGTTAGAGCAAATGTTGCTTCAGCTGTATCTATTACCTCTGTTTCTGGGTTGGCTATAACATTTATTTTGGATGTATATGTTTTGTTGGCAGCTTCTGCTACTGTCGCATCATAATCAATCCATAGTTTTAAGTGATAAGTTTTACTAGCATTACCAGCGATTGTGCCTGTATAAAGATTATGGGAAGCATATGATCCTTCTAGGGTTGGAGTTAAACTAGTATTACTACTTAATGTTGATATAACATTGTCAACAGTATCACTAGATATTGATACCTTGATGTAATCTGCACCTAGAGTGTTGGCTGCTTGCTTTAGACTTTCTAAGTTTATTTGATAGTTGGTTGCGGTACTACAATTATTTGTTATAGTAAAATCATAACTAGTTCCTTCTAAGCCTTCGATATCAGACACAGGATAAGCACTAGTTAGTTTAATTGATGCTGATTCATTGGTTAGAGCAATATTTAAACAGCCACTAGTAAAGGTATTGGACACACCTTGGTTACCACTTGTTGTAAAGTAGGCATAAGCAATACCTATAATACTTATAAGTATTATTACCCCAATACTTATAATGATTGTTAATTTCGTACTTTTTTTCATATACTCCACCTTTTCTTATACCATATCCTAAATTATGTTTTCTTAAAATGGCTTTTTACTTATGTATAGTATTCTTATGTTATATTTCTACTATACATTATTATTGAAGAAAAATCAATATATTTGTTACTATTTTCGTATTTTTCTTTAATTTAGTTCCTAGTTATATAGATAATGGTGTTGTGGTAAATTATAGAAAAAGAATTTAGAAATATTACTGTTGTAGAAGATAGAGCAAGAAATATTAGAATTAATAAAGGCCTAACCCAAAAAGAGTTTGGGAAAATAATGGGTATATCTAAGAGTTATATATCCGATATTGAAAATGGTTATACCGGTTTATCAATTGAACATATTAATATTATTTGTAATACTTATAATGTTTCTTTTGATTATATGTTTGGTTTTTCAGATAAAATTAATAAGTATGTTATTAAAATAGATAAAATTAATTTAAAAATATTAGGTAGTCATTTAAAAGAGCTGAGAAAAGATCTTGGTTATACTCAAGATAAATTAGCTAAAAAACTAAATATTAGTAGGCCTTTAATTGCTCACTATGAAAAGGGGGTTAGAACTATTAGGACGGCTGATTTAAAAGGAATATGTGAATTATCAGGGATTAGTGCGGATTGGTGTGTGGGTAAACTTGATTATAAACTTAAAATTAAAACAATTAAAAAGATCAAACCAAAAGAAATTAAAGAATTAATGGGTGGTTGAGCTAAAAAAAATACCGAGGATAAGTTTCGGTATTTAATTTTTTTTAAACATAGCTTTGGCCGTTCTTAGCATGTTACAAGTATAACCATATTCATTGTCATACCAAGCAGTTACTTTGACTAAGTCTTCATTTACGGTGGTAAGTAGGCCGTCTACTAAGGAAGCGATGGGCTTACCAATAATATCACTGGATACGATTGGGTCATAAGTTATTTTTAACGTATCACTAGAATTAGTTTCAAATAAATGGTTTATTTCTTGAACAGTTGTTTTTCTTTGGGGAATAAAGGTTAATTCCAGTAAGGAACCATCAGTTACAGGTATTCGGTAAGCAAGTCCAGAAAGAACACCATCAAGTTCTGGTATAACTTTACCAAGGGCTTGAGCGGCTCCGGTTGAGGTTGGCACAATGTTGGTGGCACATGCTCTTCCCCTTCTTGATTTAATGCCTTTTTTATGAGCTATGTCTAGGGTTGCTTGATCGTTGGTATAGGCATGAATGGTACTCATAAAGCCTTTCTTAATACCTATGTTGTCATTTAAAACTTTAACAAGGGGCGCTAGACAATTGGTTGTGCAAGAGGCTCCAGATACAACCGTCTCATCACCCTTTAAAATACTTTCATTTACACCATAGACCACAGTTTTAACATTATCAGATTTAGAGGGAGCAGAAATAAGAACTTTTTTAGCTCCAGCCTCTATGTGTTTATATGCATCTTCATACTTGGTAAATTTACCAGTGCATTCTAAAACTAAATCAATACCTAAATCTTGCCAGGGTAATTTATGAGGATCAGTTTCCTTAAAGACTTTAATCTTTTTTATTTGGTTTACAATAATATAATCGTCCTCGGCTGTAATTAAATCTTCATGAAAAGAACCATGGGTACTATCATACTTAGCTAAATAAGCTAAATCCATAGCCTCACCTAAATCGTTTATAGCTACAATATCAAAATCAGTAGTCGTTAGAATTCTGCGAAATGCTAACCGACCAATGCGACCAAAACCGTTAATTGCTACTCTAATCATTTTCTCCTCCTATAAATTCTCTTAAAATACTACTTTTACTAACATATTCACTACTTATCGTGTTAAAACTTTTTAAAAACTTTAATAGCCGTCTAGCTTCTTCATAATATTTGGAATCAGTATCAATTGATAGTAAAAGCGGTTCAGCATATATTTTTAAAACACCTATTTCATAAGGTAGGGCTGTGTTTATGATGCAATTTGCTTGATGTGTAAAGGGAAAAATGTATTTTTCTTCACCATTACGAACACTTTGCCATTTTTCAATTACTTCGGATACAGTATATCCTCTCGTACGATTATCCCTAATAATTCTTCTTATAAGTCTTAAATCAAGGGTGGAAATATAATTGTGGCGATCAATATTTAGGGGAATAAAAGGGCTTAAATATATTTTGTATTTGTATTTTTCAGGTATGCCCGGGGTTAGATCATCATTTAGGGAATGAAGACCTTCTATTAATATGATGCTGTTTTCTTTTAATTTTATGTAATTATGATGGTATTCTCTTTGGCCCGTAACAAAATTGAATGAGGGAGTATTTACCTCTTCGCCCTTTAATAACTTTTGTAAATCTTCATTGAAGGTTTTGGTGTCAATTGCATTTAAACATTCAAAATCATAATTGCCAAACTCGTCTTTGGGATTATCCGAGCGATTAACAAAATAATCATCTGTGGATAAACAAATAGGATCATACCCTTTGCTTCTTAGATAAGAAGCTAGAATACGGGTCGTCGTCGTTTTCCCACTGCTGGAAGGACCAGCGATCATGACAAACTTTAGGTTGTTGTTTCTAATGATTTGATCACAAGCTTCTCTTATTTCATCGGTAAAATGAAGTTCACATGATTCGATAAGCCCTTTTATTTTTCTTGCACAGACAAGATTGTTTAAATCGCCAACATAAGGGGCATCTAGTTTTTTTAACCAAGATTTGCCGCGGTAGTAAGCATCAATTATGTTTTTGTGATGGACATATTCAGGTAGACGACCGTGGCTTAAGTTACTAGGATATAATATAACAAGACGATTATTTCCAAGATATTTTAGTTCAAATTGTTTGATAGCTTTTGTTTTATAAGGCATAGGAACATAAAAGTAGTTTAAATAGTCTTTTAACTTGTAGATTGTGACGATTTCATCACAAGTTTTGACGTTTATCGCTTTTTCTTCTTCATGAGTGGCTTTGTAAAAAGCTATGGCTTCTTTTTTCAAAATATTATAATGCTTAAATTCAAGATCTTCGTCTATTATTTTGGCCATTTCTTTTTTTATTTTAGATATATCTTCATTTGAAAGAATTTGGCTGTATTTAATTTCCCCAAGCATACCGCCGGGGACACTGTGTAAGTAGTGAATATCGCTATTTTTAAAAGCTGTTTTTAGGGCTACTTCTAAAATAAATTTGATCGCCGCTTTATACATTTTGGCCCCTTCAATGGAAGAGGCATCAATAAATTCAATGGTCTCATCTTCGGTAGCTACGGCATTTAAAGGGAATAATTCGTTATTTTTTTTCACTGCTAAAACAGTATCCTTATTTTTAGAATACTTGCTTAGATCTAAATAAGTAGTGTTTTTTTCTACTTCTATGGTTTGGTTTTCAAAGGTAATTTTTATTTTTTCCATCTTTAATCCCCTATTCTATATTATATTATCATATTTTTTTAAATTTGTCACAAAATTTGCATAAAAAGTTAAAATTGTTACTATATATTAGATAGGTGATTAAAGTGAATATTGTGCCAACAGTTATAGAAAGAAGTAGTAATAAAGAATATGCATATGATCTTTATTCAAGATTACTTAAAGATCGGATTATTTTTCTTAGTGGAGAGATTAATGATAGCTTAGCTAATATTGTGGTTAGTGAATTATTATATTTAGATGCCCTTAATCATGAGGATATTTATCTATATATTAATAGCCCCGGGGGAAGTGTCACAAGTGGGTTGGCTATATATGATACGATGAATTTTATTAAAAGTGATGTTAGGACCATTGTTATTGGCCTAGCAGCAAGTATGGGAGCTTTCCTACTTTCTAGTGGTACTAAAGGAAAAAGATGTGCCCTTAAAAATGCTGAAGTTATGATTCATCAGGTTTTAGGAGGAGTGGAAGGTCAAGCGACAGATATTAAAATTCAGGCGGAACATATTTTGAAAATAAAAAAGAAACTAAATCAAATTTTAGCTTCTAATACGGGTAAAGCAGTTAGTAAGGTGACTAAAGATTGCGAAAGAGATAATTATATGAGTAGTAAGGAAGCTCTTGCGTACGGAATTATTGATGAGATAATTTAAGAGTATTTCCTATAATTTTATAAAAAGGACAAAAACTAGTCCTTTTCTTTGTGCTTTTTAATTAAATTCTTTACCTTGATAAAGTGATGGTTTACCCCACTTTTACCTATTTTATAATCAGTTTCCATACTGATGATATCAGCGAGTTCTTTTAAAGAACTTTCAGGATATTTTTCACGATATTCTAAGACTATTTTGGTTGAATCATCAAGTAAAGAAAATAGATCTTGCTCTTTTAAATATTTAATATCCGCTAATTGTTTTAACCCCGTTGAGATGGCTTTTTCTTGATTAGCTATTTCACAGTTATTTAACCTGTTTACCATGTTTTTGTGATCACGGTAAATTCTTATATCTTCAAAGTAAAAATATGAATTGGTGGCCTTAAACATTTTGATGATATCGCCGATTACTTCCGCATTTTTAATGTATACCATATATTTGGAGTTCCGTTTGATATGCTTGGCGGTAATGTCTAAATCTTTAAATAACTTAGTTATAAAAATGGCTTCACGATTCATATCGGTAACAATTTCTAGGTGATAACCACTTCTTGCAGGATCACTAATTGTGCCTACTGCTAGAAAAACTCCTTGAAGATAAGCGATTTTCTCTTCTTTGGTGGTCAAAAAAAACTCGGTTGGTAATATTTTCTTTTTGCCTTCCATAAGATTTAAAAAGCTTTTGATGTAAGCGACTTTTTCTTTTATTTCTAAAATGTATATTTGCTTAATTCTAAACCGTCTTTGATTGCGAATCGTAATTTTGGGACGAATACCAAATAGTTCTTTAGTGCTGGTATAAATTCTTCTAGCAACACTGGCATTTTCCAAAGTAATGGTTATGTTTTCTTTAATGTCGGCGGCAAAACGAATGAAGCCGGATAATTCACACATTTTTTCCGTTTCACTTAATGCTGTTTTTGATATTTCCTCTTTTATTCTTGTCGTATATGTCATTTTTCATTCTCCATTAAAATGGAGAAAACTAAATAAGCTGTCTTTAAAGTATCATGTCTTAAATATCCATCTTCAACCGTATATATTTTGTCTTTTATTGTTCGTACCTTCATTTTCTTTAAGACTGGTTCATCTAAGCGTACAGGATCTTTTTGCTCTTCAGTAGCATATTTTACAACTAATTCGTGAGGTATTTCGACATTGTTAGCTAAAACCATGTTAATAGTTCCTTCTCCTAAATACTCATTTAAAACTTTAATGTGATCACTTACCGTAAAATCATCAGTCTCTCCAGGTTGGGTAACTAAATTGCAAATATAAAGCTTAGGCGCCTTGCTTTCTTTAATAGCTTTTACGATATCGTCTAAAATAATATTAGGAATTATACTTGTTAATAAACTTCCAGATGAAAAAATGATTAAATCAGCTTCTTTAATAGCCTCGATAACTTCCGGATTAGCATTTATGTCTTTATCATACATCACTCTTTTAATTTTCTTTTTACATTTAGTGATACCAGTTTCTCCATAAATTTTTTGTCCATCACAAGTTATGCCAATTAATTCAGCATTGTCTTCAGTAATCGGTAAGACTTGCCCTTCAATATCTAATAATTTAGCTAAAACAGGAATGGCATTAGCAAAATCACCTTTTTGTTCTAAAAGAGCCGTTAATAATAAATTTTTAATAGAATGATTACCAAGAGTTTTAGACTGTTTAAATCGATAGTTCATTAAATTAACAATATCTTGATCAGTGTTACTCATGGCCATCAAAACTTTAGAAATATCACCAACAGCAGGAATATTAAAGTCTTTGCGAAGACGTAGCGTTGAACCACCATTATCAGAAACTGATACAACTGCCGTTATTTCGATCGGAAAGAGTTTTAATCCTTTTAACATTTGAGATAGCCCACTACCTCCACCAAAAATAATTATTTTTTTCATATGCATCACTACTATAACTTTACCACAAAATTTTAAAAAAAAGAACTATTATTACACTTTTTTGTCATTTGTTGATACATTTTGTAATAATTCGCTCTTTTTTTGACGTTCTTTACTAATTAAATATAAGTCTTTTTTCATGGTGTACCATTTTACCTGAATATATTCTTCAGTATACATCGTATTTATATTTTTTTGTAAATTACGATTGCGGCATTGAATGAATAAGGGACCAACTTTGACACAACCGATAATTTTAAGGGGATAATCTACTAAGTATTTTAAAATCTCACTTTTAGTGGCCCAAATAAAATTAGTAGGTGTGCCGTGAATTAGGGCATCCGCATCGTAAAATTGAGTTTCTTTGCCTTTAAATAAAAAACGAATAATAAGATTAGTCCGGGTATAATAATCACAAAAGGCTTTTTCTAAAGCTACTATGTCATTATACCTACGTTTTTTATAAGTTTGTGCATCTATTTGTACACCGTTAATAAAACCAAAGATATAGGCTCGAAGTTTGTCTATTAATTCTTTGCTTAAGCCAATATTTAGTAAATAATTAGAAAAACTATTGACATGTTCTTGGTGAACAGAATTTTTCTCGCCCATCTTGATGCTTATTCCTTTGATGTTACCATTAATTCTTATCTTTATGTCAGCTTTTTCTTTGTACTTGCTTTTCCAACACTCGATATAATCATCTTCTTTTAAATCATTAAATATATTATATAAAAGTTCTTGATAAGCAATATCCAAATCTTTTACTAGTTTTTTATCAAAAATATTAGCAAATTTTACTTCGTTGGCTATACCATTGTTGTTATTTTCGTTAAAAAGCATTTTTTTACCTCCTTTAAATACATATTTTACTATATTTTTAAATTTTAATTTGTCAAAATTTGTCATCGCATTTAAAGGTTTGGGTTTTTTTAAAAATAATAATAATAAATGTAACATTTTTTTGCTAAAAAGACCTTGATTTTAAAATAAATACGTTATATAATCTTTTCGTAAATGCATATGAGCATTTATCATAGAGTAGTTTGGTATGGAGGCTGATATCTTAAATGATATCAGTTTTTGTATTAAAATTAATTATAAATGTTAATATATATAAATGTTAATATAGAAACTGATAAATATGTCAAAGTTAAAAGTTGATAGTTTATCGTTTTTTTGTCTTAATATTTTTATTGCCATTTATTAGTATCTAAATAAATAAATAAATAATTTAAATTAAAAATTTAAGCAAAAAAAAAATACGCAACTTCCTATTTTCGCAATCAACTATCGTCGGCGTTCTAGTGCTTAACTTCTCTGTTCGGGATGGGAAGAGGTGTGTCCACTAGGCTATCGTTACGTATAAAAGATTTTGTCCTTTAAAAACTCGATAATGCTTAACTCATAAATTAAATAAATAATAAGTTAAATCCTCGATCTATTAGTACTGGTCAGCTCAACGTATCACTACGCTTCCACACCCAGCCTATCAACCTTGTAGTCTACAAGGAATCTTACTTCACGAAGAATG
>CALVHY010000063.1 GCA_944329205.1 uncultured Bacilli bacterium
TTCTTTAAGAACTTTTTTTAGTGATATTATTTAAATGATTCATTAAATCATCTTTCAAATCATCTCTTTTTAAAGCAAAATCAACATTAGCTTTTAAATAGCCAATTTTACTTCCTGTATCATAATATGTACCATCAAAACAACAGGCAATAGCTTTTTCTTTTCTTATTAAACTAGCTATAGCTTCTACAGCTTGATATTGACCTTTATTATTAGGTTGTAATTTTGCTAATTCTGAAAAGAAGTTACTCCTTAATATGTATCGACCTAATCCAGCATCGTGTGATGGTGCATCCTCGATGTTAGGCTTTTCAATAATATTTTTAATAACACTTTCTTTTTCATACTCAATAATACCATATTTATGAATATCTTTATCTTGTACTTTTTGTACTCCTATAATATTGGTTTCATATTCATTATAAAGGTCTATTAATTGCTTTAATACAGGAGTATGATCCCAAGCCATTAGATCATCTCCATATAATAGTGCAAAAGCTTCATTGTTCATAAATTTACTTATTCTTTTTAATGCATATCCATCGCCTTTAAGATCATTAATATTCTCTTCATAAATTTTTATTTCTTTTAGATGATCAAGACTATTTAAAATATCTAAATCTTGTTCCTTATCATTATTTTCTAAATGTTTTTTTAAAGTATAGTTATCTTGAAAATAATTTTTTAATGATATTTTTTTATTGTTAGAAATAATAATAATTTCTTCAATACCACTTAATAGACACTCATCGACAATATAATCAATTACAGGTCTATCAACTATAGGCAGCATTTCTTTAGGAATTGCTTTTGTAATTGGCAAAAATCTAGTACCAAAGCCTCCTGCTAGAATTACTGCTTTTCTAATTTTTTTCATTTCTTTTTTCTCCTTAGACATGTATTATAACACATATTTTCTGAATTGGGAAAAATTATCTAAAATAAGACAAATTTTGACAAAACATTATATAACAGTAAAAAAGAGTAAAAATAATTAATTAGTAAAAAATGGATAGAATCTAATTAAAAATGATTTTATCTATTTTTTTCTTCTCATAATAATAAATTTTACACCACGCTGAAAAGACACTGTGTAAAGTGTTAAAAAAAATGTGAAAAATAGTGATTTCAAAGAACAAATATAGTATAATTTAATCATCAAATCTTAATTGAAAATTTATTTCAATGTTCATAAGATTTGGATTTGGTGAAGTAAGTGATTTAACAAGATATGCACTTACTTCTTTTAATTTGAGCATTAATGACTTAGTATGTAAATCTCCTTGTTCAAGTAATTGTCTGATTGTATGAGCAAATTGAATAAAAAAATAATGAACTTTCATTGCATTATCATTTCTGCTATTTAAATGAGTTATGTTAAAAGTTCTATGTTTTTGAGTATAAAACCCTTCATTTTCAATCTTCCATCTATTCCTACCAAGCTTAACAATGGATTTAATATTGCCATTATTTACAGGAATATTACTTATATATCTAAATGTTGTTTCTGTATTATTTTTTGCTTTCTCGATATATTTAAAAGCATGAACAGTGATATCTTTATATTTAATATTTGTAGATAAATAATAATTTTTAATTGATGTTTCGTTTTCTAATAATAGATTTCCTTCAAAAGCAGAATTAATTTCTTTTAATCTATCAGGCTTTAAGTTGAAAATATAGAACCATTTATTTATATCGCAAATTTTAATGATAGGCATAGTAGCATAAAGGCCATCACCTGAAATAATAAATTTCTGCTTAGGAAAATTTTTTTTAATTCTTTTAATCATTCTTTTAAAAGCGTGCGTTTCACAATCTTGTTTTTGTTTTTCATTAAACATTTTAGTATTTTCGATAAATTCAGAATCTAAACTTATTACAATATTCCCAACGCATAACTTACATTCTAAAACATATTTATAATAAGAGATTTTACCATCTTTATGTTTTCTAGTAAGACAATTATCATTAAGATTATAATCGTGATTGGATAAACCCGTTCCATCAAAAATAAGTTGAAAAGCACCATCATATTTATATTTATCAAACATTTTAGACCGAATTAAAGCTTTAACAATATATTTTTGGATTTTTCTTAACTCATCGATACTGATATTAACAAAAACATCTTGAATAGTTTCCCAGTAAGGTAATTCTTTTAATTCAGTATGACAAATAGTTGAAATATTTTGAATACAAGCATCTGTATTAAATTCATCAGATGAAATGTTAGATAGTGAAGTTAAACCACATAAAAGCCCAAATAACCTGGTTACACAAATTACTTTCATATCATAAGTTACGTAAGATTGATTTCTTGAATCCGTCAAGCCATGAAATTTATTAAATAATTCTGGTAAATATTTTTGGACTATTGCGTATAGATTTCTAATTAAATTCTTGTCTTTTCTTAACTCTCTTCTTTGTTTTCTATTCACTACAAATACCACCTTTTTATTATGTAGTAATTATATCAAATTCTTTGCGAAAAAAATTTACTCTTTTTTTCTGGAATTTGTAAAAAAGGTTGAATAATAAACACTTATATGATACAATACAAATGTTCGTGATATTAAAAGGAGGTTTTTATGGTAGATAATGTAAATGTATATATTATAATATAAAAAACAGATGACGGATTAACAAAAATAGATGTTAAAGTCGAAAATAAAAAAGTATGGATATCACAAAAGCAAATAGCA
>CALVHY010000064.1 GCA_944329205.1 uncultured Bacilli bacterium
AAATACTTAAAAGGTATATCTCAAAAATATATTGTTGGTAAATTGACAATTAAAGAAGTAGAAGAAGGCTTAGATAAATATTATAAGGAATTGGCAAAAAAGAATGCAATAAATCATAATGAACTCGAATGCGATTATGTATCCATGCGAATTGTGGAATTATTAGTTAGTGATAATTTTGAACTTTCTGTTAATTATATTCAAAAAATCCATAAATACTTATTTCAAGATGTTTATGATTTTGCTGGCGAATTTAGGAATATTGATTTTTCTAAACATGAAGAAATACTGAATAATGATTCTGTAGCATATGGCACCTTCAAAACTTTAAAAGAATCATTAGAATATGACATTAATTTAGAAAAGAACAAAAACTACAAAGAAATGTCTATTGTAGATGTAATCAAAAATATTGCCGATTTTACATCAAACATTTGGCAAGTACATCCTTTTAGAGAAGGAAATACTAGAACTACCGCGGTATTTATCGAAAAATATTTAGTTAGTTTAGGATATAATGTAGATAATTCTTTATTTAAAGATAAGTCCGTATATTTTAGAAATGCTTTAGTAAGAAGCAATTATTTTAATAATGAACTAGGAATAAAAGAAAATAATAGTTATTTAATTAAGTTTTATGAAAATCTATTATTAGGAAAGAATAATAATTTAGAATCTAAAAATTTAATTGTAAGTGAGTTATTTAAATAAGGAATATTTCTATGCTCCATGCCTCTACTCTCTGCAAAGAGTAAGGTTTTTTTTATTTGCCTTTATTTTCAATCTTTCTTTTATTCGCGAAATCTAAAGCACTCTTTAGATAATAATTTTAACTGTCGACAATTTGTCGACAGTTCAGATAATTCCTTTTCTTCAGTTCTTCTTATTTTTTGATTTTCAAAAAGCACTAATTTGTCATTATTTTTTTAATTCATTATCCATCTTCTCACATTTTTTTCTTTTAATTCTTTTACATATCTATCTGCCAAAAATGCCGTATACTTTTTTACGATATTTCATATACTATAAATTGACAGATAATACTTTTTGTGGTATTATTTAGTCATTGAGTGAGTAGTTCGCTGAGTTACTGGAGGGGATTGCTAAATGCTTTCCCAGCAAGCTATGACTTGTGGGATCCTATAGTCAGGGGAAAACTTACTTAAAACTGTGACCTTTACGGTCGTATCGGCTTTTGCCGAATTACTGTGACTCTAGCAGTCGTATGGATATTACTTTATGTAATATCCAATTTTTTTGTCAAAAACTTTATAATTTCATTATCTATTTTTTCTAACGTTTCTGTATCACAGTAGCATTTTATATTATCCTTAAGTATTTTCTTTTTGCTAATTGTAGTAATTTGAGTTATTAAAGCATATCCTTCATTACTATATTTGCCACTTTGATTAAATGGCTTTAATATGTCTCCAATATATAATCTTTTATATCCATGCTTAGATGTTAAAGGGAGTACAGTTATGTTGTCAACGCTAATGTTGTCATCATCATTTAATACAATAGCAAAATGAGTGTTTGATAATTCCGAGCCGACGTTAATTCCAAAATCAACTTTGATTATTTCGCCCCTTTTAAAATTTGGCTTATTCCCATCTTTTTTTAAAGATTCATTTTTAAAAATACTGCTTTCTTTTTCTATCCAATTTCCTAAATATGAGAATTTAGGATGCTTAGAGTTGTATGCTTCTTTATAATCTTTACAACCATCATCAATTTTTTCTACTTGACTTTTATAGCTACTCTCGATTATTTTCTCACTTCCTTTCTTTTAATTCTTTTATATATCTATCTGCTTCATCTTCGTATTTATCGATATAAAATGCAAATACATATTTTTGATATGCAACAATTTATTTAATAAACAAATTGTTGATTTTATTGTACAACAAAAAGTTAAGAAAAACAAGGAGGTGCGAAATGCCGGATGGTGTTTCTAATGTCAGGAGATTTATAAAAAACCACTTGTAAAAATTTAGGAAACCATTAAAATTGAAAAAAGAATAGATAACTTATTAATTTAGAAAATATTTTGTAAATTACCATAATTGTACTTTTAAAATCCTACATAAATCCCCTCTAATATTACCAAACTAATATTAGAGGTTTTTATTATGTCTAAATTAACAGAATATAATCAAAAAAGAAATTTCAATAAAACAAAAGAACCAATTGGTAAAAATGGTAAAAGGATAAGTAAATTAAGATTTTGCATGCAACATCACATGGCAAGAAAAGATCATTATGACTTAAGATTAGAATGGAATGGAGTACTAATAAGCTATGCCATACCAAAAGGCCCTTCCTATAACCCTAAAGATAAAAGACTAGCTATAAAGGTCGAAGATCATCCCCTAGACTATCGTAACTTTGAAGGATCTATTCCTAAAGGAGAATATGGAGGTGGCACAGTCATGTTATGGGACAAAGGTTATTGGGAGCCATTAAAAGGATATAAACCCAATTTTAAGGAAGGCCCAATAAAATTTGTATTAAAGGGAAGTAAATTAAAAGGCATGTGGACTTTAGTAAAACTAAAAAGTGATAATAATTGGTTACTTATCAAAGATCAAGATGAATATCATCTTTATAATGATATACTTGAATTAAATACCAGTATTAAAACCGGAAGAATTATGAAAGAAATAGCAGACAACATCAAGAAAATTGAAATAACAAGCCCAAACAAAATAATCTATAAAAACCCTTTAATAACCAAAATAGATATTGTAAATTATTATCAAGCTGTAGCAAAACGTATGTTACCATATATAGAAAATAGACTAATAAGTACTATCCGCTATCCAAATGGGGCCCAAGGGGAAAAGTTTTATAAAAAGCATTTTGAAAACCTTCATAAGTTTTTGGGAATGAAAAGGTTAGCGAAAGAAAAGAATAAGCAAAACGACTATTATTATATAAAAGATATAAACGGCTTAATTAGTGAAGTACAAATGAACTCTTATGAATTTCATATTTGGGGATGTCCCGCTAATGATCTTAGACATGCTGATATATTAGTTTTTGACCTAGATCCTGACGAACACTTAAGCCTAGAAAAACTAAGAGAAGGAGTAAAAGACTTAAAAAGTATTCTTGATGAGTATAAGTTAGTTTCATTCCTAAAAACAAGTGGAGGTAAAGGTTATCATGTTGTAGTACCTCTAAGGATTAAACCAACATGGAAAAATGCGAGAACAATTGCCAAAAACATAGCTAGTCTAATGGAAGCAAAATGGCCTCATAAATACACAAGTAATATAAAAAAGGAAAAAAGAAAAGGGAAGATTTTTATTGATTGGCAAAGAAACATAAAAGGATCTACCAGTGTTGCCCCTTATTCTCTTAGGATAAGAAAAAAACTTGCCGTATCTATGCCACTATCATGGCATGAACTAGATAAAGTGCGTCCTGATGAAATAACGATAGAAAAGGCTATAAAAAGATTAAAAAGAAAAGATCCATGGGATAACTTTGTAACAAAACTATTGTTTTAACCCTCTATTTATGTTATACTATACTTGCTTTAAAAAAGGAATGATTATTATGTTAGAAACAATATTATTAATTACTTCAGTTCTACTAATTGTAGTAGTTCTATTACAAGGAAATAAAGCTAGTGATGCTGGACAAATCATTACGGGTGGAAACGAAGTATTATTTCAAAATATGAAGGAAAGAGGATTTGAGTTATTTATCAGTCGTTTAACTTTAATATTAGGTATTCTTTTCTTTATCATTTCTCTAATATTATTTTTACGATAATTAAGTAAGATGAAACTCAATAAACTTAAGGCCTAAAGTAGTCGCTTTAAGTTCTTTTTTTATTTTATTTTGCACCTGGATTAAGCTTTTAACTTTCATACTTCTTTTAGCTTTAATACTTAAAACTAACTGATAATATGGCCCATCTTTCATAATAGACATATCAACTACATCAATATTCTTATACTTCTTTATAATTTTTCTAACACGGCTTTCAATTTTTTCATCAGTATAAGTAATTCCTATTAAAAAAGAAGTATTTAGCTTAATAGTTTTCAATGCTTGAATAATTAAAAGAAGAGCTATAAAAATTCCGCCAATCATATCAATTTTAGGAATAAACATACTTAAGAAAACTACTAAGATAACCCCTAAAGAAGAATAAGCTTCCATTCTTGATTCAACTCCTGATGCCATAAGTAGATCACTTTTCATCTTTACCCCAATTTTAAAAAGATTATGAGCACTATAAAGTTTAAGCAAAACTGCCCCCATAATGATAAAAATAATTCCTAGCTCCGGCTTTTGATACTCAATTTTAAAACTAAGATAAATTACAAACCCTCCCACCCAAAGGGCTATAATTCCCATAAATAACTCTATCACAAAAAATATGCGCCCATATCCATATGGATGTTTTTTATTAGCTCTTTTTCGCCCAATTTTGATTCCCATCATAGCAAAAACATCCGTTACCAAATCACTAAATGTATAAATACCGTCAATAACTAGTGTAAAGGCCTTAAAAAAAATACCGCCCATCACCTTTACCACACACACTCCCAAATTAACGATAATACTAAGTTTTAACCCCATTTTTTCTAATTTCATATAATCACTAATACTAATATGCTCCAATTCAAATAAAATATAAGATGTCAAATAAGACTAAACATAAAGGAATTTTAATGATATAATAATTTAGCGTGGAGGTAAAAATGAAAGAAGAATGGAAAAAATTTAAAGGTGGTCTTTGGACTGAGGAAATAGATGTAAGTGATTTTATTAAAAAAAACTATCAAGCTTATAACGGTGATGAGTCTTTTTTAGAAAAAACAACCAAGAAAACCGATAAAATATGGCAAACCTGTACTGAGCTTTTAAAAGAAGAATTAAAGATAAAAGTTTTAGATATAGATGTAGATCATCTTTCCGGGATTAATGCCTTTAAACCGGGATACATATGTAAGGAAGACGATGTCATCGTAGGACTTCAAACTGATAAACCTTTAAAAAGAATAGTCAACCCTTATGGTGGTATTCGCATGGTTTATAAAGAACTCGAAGCTTATGGCTACAAATTAAATCCTGAAGTCGATAAATACTTTAACGAATTTCGCAAAACGCATAACGAAGGTGTTTTTGATGCCTATACTGCTGAAATTAAAAAAGCTCGTCATGCTGGCCTTTTAACAGGACTCCCTGATGCTTATGGAAGAGGCCGGATTATTGGCGATTACAGACGTGTAGCCCTCTACGGAATTGATTATTTGATTGAACAAAAACAAAAAGATTTAGCTAATCTCTTAGGCCCCATGGACCGAGAATTGATTCAGTTAAGAGAAGATGTATCAATGCAAATAAAAGCCTTAAATGAAATAAAAAAGATGGCTAGTAGCTATGGCTTTGATATAAGTAAGCCAGCTAAAAATAGTAAGGAAGCAGTTCAATGGACATATTTTGCCTATCTTGCGGCGGTTAAAGAAAATAATGGTGCTGCCATGAGCCTTGGACGAGTTGATGCTTTTTTTGACATTTATTTTGAAAGAGATTTAAAAGAGGGCACAATTACCGAAAGTGAAATTCAAGAAATAATTGATCAATTTATCATCAAACTAAGATTAGTTCGTCACCTAAGGACTCCTGAATATGATGAGTTATTTTCAGGAGATCCTACCTGGGTTACGGCCTCTATTGGTGGTATTACCAAAGACAAGAAAAGCATGGTAACGAAAACTACTTACCGCCTTTTACACACTTTAACCAATTTAGATCCTTCCCCCGAACCCAATATGACCGTCTTATGGAGCGAATATTTACCGGAAAATTTTAAAAAATATTGTGCGAAAATGAGTATTGCTACAGATGCCATTCAATATGAAAACGATGACATCATGCGTCCTTTATATGGTGATGATTATGCGATAGCTTGTTGTGTCTCAGCCATGCGCGAAGGCCGTGACATGCAATTTTTTGGGGCAAGATGTAATCTAGCTAAAGCTTTACTCTACTCAATTAATGGTGGGGTAGATGAAATTACCAACAATCTTGTTATTGCGGGCTTCAAGAAAAACACTGATGAAATATTAGATTATGAAACGGTTAAAACTAATTATTTTAAAATGCTAGCTAAAGTTGCCGAAGTTTATTCAAGTGCGATGAATATAATTCACTACATGCATGATAAATACGCCTATGAAAGTGGCCAAATGGCTCTTCATGATACGCATGTAAGACGTCTTATGGCTTATGGTATTGCTGGCCTTTCCGTAGTTGCCGACTCTCTTTCAGCAATTAAGTATGCTAAAGTGCGTCCCATCAGAAATGAAGAAGGCATAGCTCTTGATTTTGAAATTGAAGGGGATTTTCCTAAATATGGCAACGATGATGATCGGGTTGATGATTTAGCTAAAGAAGTAACCCGCATCTTTTATGAAGAACTTGCTAAACATAAATGCTATCGTGATGCTAAGCCCACCTTATCTATTCTTACCATTACCTCAAATGTCGTATACGGATCCAAAACAGGATCAACTCCTGATGGCCGAAAAAAAGGTGTAGCTTTTGCACCCGGTGCTAACCCAATGCGCGGTAGAGATGAATCCGGGGCCATTGCCTCCCTAAATTCTGTAGCTAAACTAGATTATGCCAAGTATTGTCGTGATGGTATATCAAATACCTTTTCAATTATTCCTAGTGCGCTTGGTCCTACTAAAAACGAACAAGTTGAAAACTTAGTAAGATTACTAGAAGGCTATTTTAGTAGTGGTGCTCATCATTTAAATGTCAATGTCTTAAATAGAGAAACCTTAATTGATGCTATGAAAAATCCTGATAAGTACCCATTATTAACCATCAGAGTAAGTGGTTATGCGGTCAGATTTAATAGACTAACAAGAAAACAACAAGAAGAAGTCATTGCTAGAACTTTCCATGAGAGGATTTAAGTGCAAGCATCAGTTAATTCTATCGAAACCTTTGGCCTTGTTGATGGGCCCGGGATTAGAACTGTTATTTTCTTAAATGGTTGTAAATTAAGGTGCAAGTATTGTCATAATCCTGAAATGTGGAATATGAATACTTTAAATTCTACTATAGATGAATTAGTAACCAAAATACTTCGCAACAAACCATATTTCAAAAGAGGAAGTGGTGGGGTAACATTTTCGGGAGGTGAACCCCTTTTACAAATGGACTTTCTATTAGAAATATGTAAAAGATTAAAAGCCGAAGGCATTCATATAGCCTTAGATACTGCGGGTGTTGGTCTTGGTAAATATGATGAAATCTTATCTTTAGTTGATTTAGTCTTATTTGATATAAAACATCCCAATAAAGAAGAATATAAAAAACTAACGGGTATGGATATTTCTCAAAGTGAAAAATTTATTGAGAGTCTAAATAGAAGTGGCAAACCCGTATGGATAAGACAAGTAATAGTTCCCGGTATAATGGATAATGAAGAATATCTACAAGAACTTGCTACTTATTTATTAAAAATTAAAAATATTACAAAAATAGAATTTTTACCATTTCACCATTTAGGTTTCATCAAATACGCTAAACTAAAACTAGATAACCCCCTAAAAGACACACAAGAAATGAACCCCAAAAAGTGCCAAGAATTATACGAAAAGTTCATAGAGTTATATCAAGCAAACAAAAAGTAAAAGTTTGCTTGTTTTTTAACATTTATAACAAAAAAGTTAAGAATTAAATCCTTAACTAAATTAATTAATATGTTATATTTCTAAATGAAACTTACGACAAGGTCTCAGCCGTCTTTCTATATTTAAATTTAATTTACGACGAATGGGTCATTAGCTGTTCCTGAACCTGATAGCTGCACATCAGCCTTCAGATTTAATACTGGGCGCACCCCGCCCGCGATATTCACGAGGTAGTTGTACAGGTAGCCATTCGAATACACATAGAACACGAAAGCGCGGTTGCTCGTCGCATTAAAGTCATACGGAGACATTGTCCAATATGCACTGTTCGTATATAGGTAATAACTACTATTACTTGAACCCCTTACACCACCTGCGTACGATACTTCATCGGCTGTGATTAATCCGACTGGATAAGTTAACGCTTCGTTTCCTACTCCTGCCCCATCGACGGTATATAGATCGTTATCAGGATCAGGACAATCATATGTTGGGGTTTTATTTGTATACAACCTATATCTTGCTCCATAATAGGTTGCTGTTGTTCCTGTTCCTCCGGTATCATTTGGTGCTCCGCTTGAACTTGTGGTTGATGTTCGATCACCACAGAATCCTGTTGTTGTTGATATATTGTTGGTGTAGTCTGTACTAGTTGCTATATTATCTTGATACCATTCATCTACTCTTCCTTTAATCGTACTACTTGTTCCTAGTCCATGCACTTCATTTTGGGTATACTTATATCCGACATACATATTATTGCTATACGAACTATTGAAATAACTTGTACTTGACAACTGGGTTCCTGTTCCTGTGGTACTAGTACTGGTGCCATTACAGATGATTCTTATTGTCCCATCACCATTGATTCTAATGATCCTCCAGTAGAATCCGGCAAACGAAAGCCAGTTTTCGGTATTTGCTCCCGCAAAGTAATAACTTGTACCATCTCCATCCGGTGCTTGGTATATCGTACCATTAGTGTTTGATGTTAATGTTGATGAAAAGCTTGTCCTTTCCTGGATCGTTTTATCTGCTAATATTACCTCTGATGCTGGAACAGTATATATATCAAAATACAAATAACATTTAGTACCCTTTTGGGAGAGACCGTAGAAGTTTATGAGGCCATCTGTGTATTCGATTTGAATGGTGTCGTCTTTGGTGTCATTTATAGCACAGTAACTTTCCGTTTCATTTAGGGTGTAACCACTAGTAGGGATAGTATCGGTGCTTACATATTCTCCTTCTTCATTTTCTTGGTAGGCGGCAATTATGTTTAAGTCAGATAAAGTGTAGTTAATAGTACCGTTTGCTACTTGAACCGAGGCAGTTGATCGGTATTTTGCTCTTGTGAAGTTTAAGATTAAGGTTGTGATTAAAGCTATTACTATTACTCCTATAACGATATTTCTTGTTAAATGATTCTTTTTTAAAGTCTCTATTTCCATGGTTTTTCCTCTTTTCTTCCCGCATCATAGCATATATTCCCCTATATTTCATTACGTTCGACAAAACTAGCTAAAACTTATCATTTTATTCTCTCATGTATTTGTCTACTATATATTTCTAGTATATAATATTGTTGAGTGAAAATCAATAATTTTATGTTATTTTGCAGCATAATTTTTCTTGGTATGATTCCCCAAAATTTGTTTTTTGACTTACAAATGTTTTAAATTTTGTTAAAAATTGGAAGCGAATATTTGTTTGACTAGTCCAAACTTTTGTATTATAATAAATACAGGTGATTAATATGACATTGGAAGAAAAATTAGTAATTCTCGCTGACGGAGCCAAGTATGATGCCTCTTGTTCATCAAGTGGCAGTAAAAGAAGGGATAGTAACGGGCTTGGCAGTGTTGCCTATTCAGGAATATGTCATTCCTTTGCTAGTGATGGCCGCTGTATTTCTCTTTTAAAAATACTCATGACCAACTGCTGCATTTTTGATTGCAAGTATTGTCTTAATAGAAAAAGCAATAATATTAAAAGAGCCATCTTTACCCCGGAAGAGATATGTACTATTACCATGAATTTTTACCGAAGAAATTACATTGAAGGATTATTCTTAAGTTCCGGTATTATTAAAAGCCCTGATTACACAATGGAGTTACTCATTAAAACAATCAAAATGTTAAGATATAAATATCATTTTCATGGCTACATTCATTGTAAAGCCATCCCTGGTGCAAGCAATCAATTGCTAAAGGAATTAGGCTGTTTAGTTGATAGGTTAAGTGCTAATATTGAATTACCAACCGCAAATGGTCTAAAACTTTTAGCTCCCAATAAAGAAGAAAATAAAGTTACGAAAATTATGTCATATGTCAAAGAAAATCGTAACGCATCTTTTGTTCCTGCTGGCCAAAGTACGCAAATGATTGTTGGAGCTACGAAAGAAACGGACTTAGATATAATGAATAAAAGTGAATCTCTATATAAAAGTTATGATTTAAAAAGAGTATTTTACTCCGCTTATATTCCGGTAAATAAAGACAAATTATTACCCGCTCTTACTACGCCCCCTTTACTAAGGGAACACCGTCTTTATCAAGCCGATTGGCTGTTAAGATTTTACGGTTTTAAAACCAAAGATTTACTAGATGAAGATAATCCTAATTTTAATATTTTAATGGATCCCAAAGCCAATTGGGCCCTAAGACACTTAGATGAATTTCCCAAAGAAATTAACGAAGCAACTTATTATGATTTATTAAAAGTTCCTGGAATTGGCATCAAATCTGCTCAAAGAATTATCGCTTGTCGGCAAAATTTTAAAATAACTTTTAATGATCTAAAGAAAATAGGAGTAGTTATCAAACGCGCTAAATATTTTATTACTTGCAATCACCAATATTTTATTAACAGCAATTATTTTCACAAAAGTTTTATTGAAACCAATTTAATTTTAGAAGACAGTATTAAAGACGAATCTTTAAAAGAACAATTAAGTTTATTTTCATGAAAAACATTTATTTATACGATGATTCCTTCTCTAGTCTTCTAAATTTAATCAATAAATTATTAGAATTAAAAATAATCCCTTTAGATATAAAAACCAAAAAAGACTTTACTCCTACCTTATTAGATGAACCAATTACCTTAGAATTAAATAAATCTTTTAATATTCAAAGTATCAATGTTTCTAAAAAAATTATCAAAACAGTTTACTATGTTTATTTATCAACTGATCCTAAAAAGGAACTAATAATATACTACTTTTTATTAAATGCTTTAAAATACCAAGATAAGATATTTTATATGCGTACTTTAAAATGTGTAAATAGTACTTTAAAATTAGCTAAACGCATCAGCAATGAATGTCATAAACTAAAAGGGTTTTTAAGATTTAAAGAGATGAATAATCATGTTTTATATGCTGAGGCTAGCCCCACCAACAATGTTTTAGAATTATTATCAAATCATTTTGCTAAAAGACTTAAAAATGAGATTTGGATAATAAAAGATGTAGGAAGAAATATGTATAGTATTTATTATAAGCCAAAATACTATATAGTATCAGGCCAAAACATAAATATCCAAAAATTTAATATTAGTTGTGATGAAGAAAATATAGAAAAACTTTGGCTATCATTTTTTAAAACCATAGGCATCGAAGCAAGAAAAAACTCAAGATGCCAAATGAATTTTATGCCTAAAAAATATTGGCCATATATAATAGAAATGGAGCGTGTTTATGAAAAAAGTAATAATGGGTGAAGAATTATATGATTGCCTAGAAAAATCCCTTTTATTATTATGTAGTGCTGTAAAAAAAACCTTAGGACCAAGGGGTTCTAATGCTATAATTGATCATTCCCTTTTGCAGCCATTTATTACCAATGATGGCGTAACCATTGCTAGAAATATTGAAAGTGAAGACGAACGAATCAATACGATTCTTACTCTTGCCAAAGAAGCTGCCATTAAAACAGATGAAATTGTTGGTGATGGCACTACCACCACTTTAGTTTTACTTGAAAGTATATTTAAAAACGGCCTTACTAAAATTAAAAATGGCACCAATCCCCATATCTTAAAAAAAGAATTAGACAATGCCTTAGGAGAAATTATTAAAAAAATAGAAAACGAAAGTAAAATTCCTACCATCAAAAACTATTATGATATTACAGCTGTCGCTGCCAATGATGAAAATATCGGAAAAATAATTACCTCAATGTATCTAAAATTACAAGAAACTAGTGCTATTAAAATAGAAGAAAGTAAAACTAGTGCTACATATACTGAAGTCGTCACTGGCTATAGTTTTGAACCCCTTTTAGCTTCTCCTTATTTTATAAATAATACTAAAAAAATAATAGCTAAAAACAGTTTAATCTTAATCATGACTAAAGAAGTAAATAACATTGACGAAATAAGCAAAATCATAAACTATACCATTAAAGAAAAAACACCCCTTGTTATAATCGCATCTCATTATAATGAAGAAGTAATAAATGAAATTTTAGCCTTAAATTTCAATAAAATAACAAACGTTACCTTACTTAATTTACCTGAATATGGTCTCCATCAAATGGATATATTAAAAGATTTAGAAATTATTACTAATGCTAAAATAATTAAAACTAATGACGAAATAAATTTGAATAACATTGGCAAATGTGCAGAAATAAAGATTAGCCAAAATCTTGCTATCGTAAATTGTAACCTCAAAAGCGCTACTATTAAAAAACATGTTAATGCTTTAAAAAAGATCAAAAAAGCAACCACTGATGATTACGAACGAGACTTTTTAGAAACTAGATTAGCCAAGTTAACAAACGGAATTGCCACCATTTATGTTGGCTCTCCTACTACTACTGAGGCCAAAGAGAAAAAAATGCGTTTTGATGATGCTTTATGTGCCTTAAAAAGTGCTACTAGTGGTATTGTTCCTGGAAGCGGTTTAATTTTATTAAAAATAAAAGAAGATTTAATTGCTAATAATGATGGTTTTGCTATTTTAAAAGAAGCCTTAGATAAGCCATTTATGCAAATACTTGAAAACGTTGGCCTTAAATCTTCTGATATATATCTTAAAATTAAAAAAAGTAATTTTAATTTAATTTATAATGCATTAGAAAACAAATTTGAATCAGTAGCAGAAACTAAAATAATAGATCCCACCAAAGTAATTATAACCGCCCTCAAAAATGCTGTTTCTATCGCTGGTATGCTCCTTACCACATCAAGTTTAATTATTAATGAATCTAAACAAATAGCAAATTACAATATAAATAATGAAATATAAAGCTTTAATTTATCTAAAAATTCAAAGTTAAACTTTCTTTTGCCCAAACTTTATAATATAATAATAACATGAAAGGAAGTTGTTTATGAAGCTTTACAACACTTTAACAAGGAAAATAGAGGATTTCCTTCCTTGGGAATCAGGAATTGTTAAAATGTATACATGTGGGCCTACTGTTTATGGCTATGCTCATATAGGTAATTTAAGAACCTACATTATGGAAGATATTTTAGAAAAGACTTTAAGATTTATTGGCTATGACGTAAAACGTGTTATGAACATTACCGATGTTGGCCATTTAACTAGTGATGCTGATACTGGTGATGACAAAATGGTTAAAAGCGCTAAAAAAGAAAATAAAACGGTATTAGATATAGCTAAGTTTTATACCGATGCTTTTTTTAAAGACACAGAAAAGTTAAATATCAAAAAACCGGATATTGTTAGTCCCGCCACGGCTAATATTGATGAATACATTAAAATAATAACCAAATTACTAGCTACCGGCTATGCTTATTCAGCCGGGGGAAATATATATTTTGATACATCGAAATTAGATAATTACTATAAACTTACCAATCAAAGTGGTGATGAACTAATAACGGGGGTAAGAGATACTGTTGATGAAGACGAAAATAAAAAGAACAAAACTGATTTTGTTTTATGGTTTACTAAATCTAAGTTTGATGATCAAGAATTAAAATGGGACAGTCCTTTTGGCAAGGGCTATCCCGGCTGGCACATTGAATGTAGTGGCATATCCTTAAAATATCTTGGTGAATACTTAGATATCCATTGTGGTGGTGTTGATAACATATTTCCTCATCACACCAATGAAATAGCTCAAAGTGAAGCTTATCTTAATCACCAATGGTGTAAATACTGGGTCCATGGTGAACATCTAAATGACGCCACTGGTAAAATGAGTAAGTCAAAAGGAAAGATCTTAACCGTATCCACCTTAGAAAGTGAAGGTTTTGACCCCTTAAGTTATCGTTTTATGGTTCTGCAAAGTCATTATCGTAAGCAATTAACTTTTAGTTTCGACTCCTTAAGTGGCGCCGAAAATGCTTATAAAAAATTAAAATCCAAAATAGCAGCCTTAAAAAATGAAGGGCAGGTAGAAAAAAACGTATTAGAAACATACGTTACCAAGTTTAAAGAGTGTTTAGAAAGTGATTTAAATACAGCTAATGCTATTACTTTACTCTACGACTTATTAAAAGAAAATACTACAGATCTTACCAAGAGAAAAGCAATTGCCCAAATGGATAAAGTATTATCTCTTGACTTATTAAAAACGGAAAAAATAAATGTTGATAAAAAATATATTACTGAAATGATTGAAAAAAGAAATGAGGCTAAGAAAGTTAAAGATTATCTTCTAGCCGATTCTATTAGAAACGAATTAGAAAGAAATGGGATTATTTTAAAAGATACTCGCGAAGGCACCATTTATGAGGTAAAATAATGGTTCTTGATTTTGTATTTATTATTATAATTGTCATATTGTTAATTCTAAATATACTTATTAGAATTATGGGCAAACAAGCCCAAAAAGTTTCCAATGGCAGTGGCTTATCCGGTTTTGAAATAGCAAGGCAAATATCTTCTCGTTTGAGCCCCAATGAGCCCCATATAATAAAGAAAAACGGAAAATATTTAGATCACTACAATCAAGAGCGCAATGTAATAAAATTGTCCCCGCTAGTCTTTGATGGCGAAGACCTTTATGCTTCACTTGTTGCTATTAACATTGCCCTAGAAACAGCTAAAGAAAGAAAAACAGGATGCATAATACGTAAACTAAACTCCTTTTTAGTCATAGCCAGTTATATTATGATCTTCCTAGGTGCCTTTGCTAATAATATATTAGTAATTCGCCTTGGCATGATTCTTTTTATTCTAAGTTTTCTTATTGAATTTATTTTAGTTTCCACCTTCCTTCGCAATAAAGAAGAAATGGCTAAATTATATAATTTAATTAAAAAAGAAAACTTGATAAAACCAACTGCAAAATATAAAGATTATTTTACCGTATTATCTTTCCTTCATTTAGCAACCCTTCCTTATAGTTTTATTAATTATTTTCGCTAAGAACATTAAAAGTGTTCTTTTTCTATTTTAAAGTTATTTACAACAATAATATTAATATGATAAAATAATCATGGCTTTGAAAGCAAATTATTCATAAAACGTTTTAACTTTAAGATAAATATGTTATAATAAAAACAATAGGTGGTAACATGAATTTAGAAATAAACGGATATAATATATTCAATATATTTTTCATAACTTTATTAACCAGTATGGTTTTAACAACTATTGTCAAAAAAATTGCCCTACATATAAATGCCATGGATATACCAAACGAAAGAAAAGTTCATAAAAAGCCCATGCCAAGAATAGGTGGATTAGCCATTTTTGGGGCCTTTATTGTCGGATACATGTTATACGGCACTTTATCTACCCAAATGTTAAGTGTTTTAATCGGAGGTTTTTTAATAGTCATAACCGGCATTATTGATGATATTAAACCCATTAAAGCAAGATATAAATTTTTAGCTCAAATTATTGCCGCGGTAATCGTAGTCATTTATGGCGAACTATATTTTAACAACATTACCTTGTTTGGTCAAATATTTGTTTTTCCGACTTGGATTAATATAATTTTATCTATTTTCTTTGTTGTTGCCTGTATAAACATTATTAATTTAATTGATGGCTTAGATGGTCTAGCCGCTGGTGTTAGTACTATTTATTTTATAACAATAGCTATTATTGGCTTTGTTTTAAATAAACTTGGTGGCTTAGATGTTATCATCTCCGTAATTATGATAGGAAGTACCATGGGCTTTTTAGTTCACAATTTTCCTCCTGCTAAAATATTTATGGGAGATACCGGTAGTATGTTTTTAGGCTTTATGATTGCTGTTATAGCTCTTTTAGGTTATAAAGTAGCTACCATGACATCTATCATTATTCCTATTATCCTTTTATCGCTTCCTATATTCGATACCTTATTCGCCATTATTAGAAGAGTACTAAAAGGTGAATCAATAGGAACTCCTGATAAAGAGCATCTACATCACCAGCTTCTTCGCATGACATCTTCAACGAAAAAAACTGTAATTATAATATATATTGTAAATGCCTTATTTTCGGCTGCCTCAATTCTTTTCGTTCTTGGGGATAATAAACAAGCCATTGCCTTATACGTTGCTTTAATGATATTCTTTATCTTTATCGTATTAAAAACTAATATATTATTTGATCATAAAAAAAAGAAAGAAGGTAAAAAATGAAAAAAATATTAGTAACGGGTGGAGCAGGATATATAGGCTCTCATACAGCCGTGGAATTATTAAACGCAGGATATGAAATTATTATAGTAGATAACTTTTATAATTCAAAACCCGAGACTATAGAAAATATCAAAAAAATAACCAACAAAGATTTTCTCTTTTACGAAGGAGATGTTTGTGACAAAAAACTACTTCGTAAAATATTTAGCGAAAACGAAATAGATGCTGCCATTCATTTTGCTGGTTTTAAAGCTGTAGGTGAATCTGTAGCCAAACCTTTAATGTATTATCGCAATAATATCGATAGCACCTTAACTTTATTAGAGACGATGCAAGAATTTAATTGCCAAAAGCTCGTCTTTTCATCAAGTGCCACCGTATATGGTGACCCCGAAAGATTACCGATTGATGAAAAATGTCGTCTTTCTGTCACTAATCCTTACGGGGCAACCAAGCTTTATATTGAAGGCATATTAAAAGATTTATACATCTCTGATAATGAATGGAGTATTGCTATTTTAAGATACTTTAACCCTGTTGGTGCCCATGAAAGTAGACTAATAGGCGAAGATCCTAATGGCATTCCCAATAATTTAGTTCCCTATATTGTGAAGGTTGCTAACAAAGAGTTACCTTATTTAAATATATTTGGCAATGACTATAACACCAAAGATGGGACAGGAGTTAGAGATTATATCCATGTTGTTGATTTAGCCAAGGGCCATCTTAATAGTCTTAATTATATTTTAGATCATAAAGGCATTGATTATTACAACTTAGGCACGGGAAAAGGTTACAGCGTTTTAGAGTTAGTTAAAACATTCGAAAAAGTAAACAATGTCACTATTCCTTATAAAATAGTTGATCGTCGACCAGGCGATATCGCCGTATGTTATGCTAATCCTAGTTATGCTAAAGAAAAATTAAATTGGGAAGCAAAATTAGGATTAGAAAGTATGCTAAAAAGTTCGTACAATTTTTCTAAAAATACTAACCATAAAAAATTATAGCCTAGATTTTATGCCTAGGTTTTTTTATTCAAAATTATTATTTAATAATTTCTATACTATGATTTATTCGTTTTGCTTAACTGATTTAATATGTATTTTTGTTGCGAAATGTAAGTATACATGCTATAATTAGGCTAGATAGGAGTAATTGAAATGAAAACTTATTTGATAACGGGTGGCGCTGGTTTTATAGGTTCGACATTATCCGAAAAACTAATAAATCTTAATAATAAAGTTATAGTTGTCGACAATTTTTGTGATTATTATGATCCGAAAATAAAAGAAAAAAATATTCAAAATCTTCAAAACAATAAAAATTTTTGTTTATACAAAGTAGACATAAGAGATTTGACTCAAATGGATGAAATATTTCAACGCCATAATATTGATTGCATTGTCCATTTAGCCGCCATGGCTGGAGTTAGGCCATCAATAGAAAATCCGATATTGTATCAAAGTGTAAACGGAATGGGAACTCAAAATATATTAGAAATTGCCCATAAATATAATGTAAAAAATTTAGTAATGGCATCTTCAAGCAGTGTCTACGGCAACTGTAGTGAAGTTCCTTTTAAAGAAACATTTGTAGTAGATTATGCTATCAGTCCATATGCCGCGACAAAGAAGGCAAACGAGGTTATGGCGCACGTTTATCATCACTTATATGATATAAATATTATAATGTTAAGATTTTTTACTGTGTATGGCCCCAAGCAAAGACCTGATCTAGCCATAAACAAATTTACTAGATTGATGCTAGAAGGCCGTGAAATACCAATGTTTGGAGATGGCACTTCATCTAGAGATTACACATATGTAGATGATATAGTAGATGGCATAATAAAATCGATTAAATATAATTTTGATAATGATAATGTATATGAAATAATTAATCTTGGTAATTCCTCTCCAGTGTCTTTAAAAGAAATGATTAATACCATTGCCGAGGTTTTAAACGTTGAACCTCAAATAACTCAATTACCAATGCAACCAGGGGATGTTGAAAAAACTTATGCTGATATCAGTAAAGCAAGAAAAATGATAGGCTATAATCCGAAAGTTTCGTTTAAAGAGGGTATTACCAAATTTATAGAATGGTACCGAAATTTATGATAAGAAAAATAATTAAATTAGTAAAACATCCAGTTAAAATAATAATTTATTTTGCTTCCAAAGGAATAATTAATTACGACGACAAAAAATATATTGAGTATGTCTATAAAGAAAAAACAGGAAAAAAGGCAAATTTAGAAAATCCTCAAACTTTTAACGAAAAAATACAATATTTAAAACTGTATAATCGCAACCCTTTATACACTACTTTAGTAGATAAAATGCTAGCTAAAGAATATGTATCTAAAAAATTATCTAAAAATTATATAATACCTACAATTAAAGTCTATGATAGTGTTAAAAAAATAAATTTTTCTGAGTTACCAAATCAATTTGTATTGAAAACAACCCATGATTCAGGAACAAGCATAATCTGCAAAGACAAAAAAACATTTAATGAACGCGAAGCCATAAAACTATTAAAAAAAAGACTTAAAAGAAAGTATTTTTATTTGTGGCGAGAATGGCCATACAAAAACGTTAAACCTCGAATCATAGCTGAAAAATATTTAGAAGACAGCAAAGGCGAAATGACAGATTATAAATTTTATTGCTTTGATGGTAAAGCAGAATATGTTATGATTTGCACAGATCGTGGCAGTAATGTAAAATTTTACTATTACGATAGACAATGGCAACTGCAAAAGAATATGAGTAGTGATGGTAAAAAAACAAATAAAAATTTTAAACTAGATAAGCCCCAAAATTTAGAAAAAATGTTTCAAGTTGCTGAGCAATTATCCAAAGGAATGAAATTTGTCAGAATAGATCTATACAATGTAGACGGCAAAATTTATTTTGGAGAATATACTTTTTATCCAAGCGCTGGTTTTGATATTACAAGAACCGAAGAGTGCGAAACTATTTTATCATCAAAATTATTAATAGAAAAGGAGCAACAAAATGAAAAAAATTGGATTTATAATTAGCAAAAAGGAAAATGAATTTAGAAGAGCACTTGTTTTAAAAGATATTAAAAAAATCAAAAATAAAGAATATTGTTATTTTGAAAGTGGTTACGGGCATGTACTTGGATATGACGATCAAGAACTAATAGATTTAGGTTTTAAAGTTGCCTCAGAACAGGAGATAATAAAAGAATGTGATATAATTTGTGATCCTAAAATCGGAGACTCAGAAAATTTAAGTGAAATTCATAATAAAATAATATTTGGCTGGATTCATGCTACTCTTAATTATAATATTACTCAAATAATAATTGAAAATAAAATGACAGCTATCGCTTGGGAAAAAATGTTCAAGAATAATAAACATGTTTTTTTTAAAAATAACGAAATTGCTGGAGAAGCTGGTGTATTAGATGGTTTTTTAAAATACGGAATGTTACCTGACGGTTTATCTATAGCTATTCTAGGGAACGGGAACACATCACGAGGAGCTCAAAGAATATTAAATAAATTAGGAGCAAAATTTCAAGTATATGGTAGAAATGATGAGGAAAAATTTAAAAAAAACATTCAAAACTTCGACGTTATTATTAATTGCATATTATGGGATCCGCTAAGGAAAGATCATATAATTTATAGTGAAGATCTAAAAAAAATGCGTAAAAACTCATTAATTATTGATATTTCTTGTGATCGCAATGGCGGCATTGAAACATGTATACCCACTACTATACAAGATCCTATATATATAAAAAATTCTATAGTTCATTATGCTGTTGATCATACCCCATCACTTTTATATAAAGATGCTACAATGGCAATTTCTTCTGAAGTAATACAATATGTAGATATCTTAATAGAAGAACAATATGATGAAGTACTAAATAATGCAATTATTATAGAAGATGGATTAATCATAGATGAAGAAATTAATAAATTTCAGCATCGTAATTAAGGAAGAAAAAATATGAAAAAAGTTTTATTTGTTATAGGAAGTCTCCAAGTAGGCGGAGCAGAAACTGTCATGGTAGATTTAGTAAATAATATATATAAAGAGTTTGATATAACTGTGTTATTAATAGAAAAAAGGGGTGAATTATTGAATACTATTAACCCCGAGATTAAATTAAAATATATAACAAAATCAAAAGAATTTTGCAATAATTTTATTTCGGCAATATACAATAAAGTAAAACTAAGTTTGCTTTATCGTTACTTATCAAAAAAGAAATGGTATATTAATAGGATTTATAATAAAATATTGAAAGAAAATTATGATACCGAAATCTCTTTTCTTGCTGGAATTCCCGGAGATATAGTCAGTCAAAGTCCGAATAAATTCAGTAAAAAAATTGCCTGGATTCACTCGTGCGTCAATAAAGATAATCCAAGATTATATAACAAGTATTTAACATATACCAAAAATTTTAATACTATTGTCGCAGTAAGCCAAGGAAGCATGGAAAAATTTAAAGAGACTTATCCTCAATGTAGTTCAAATATTGTACTTATTCATAATTTTATTGATACAAATAAAATTATGAATAAAGCTAATTTAAAGTGCAATATTGTATTTGCAAAAAACAAATTAAATTGTCTTTCGTTAGGAAGATTATCTCCTGAAAAAGGATTTGATCGTATTATTAATATTGCTAAAAAATATGAAGACACAATAGATTTTTATATAGGCGGCTTTGGCCCTCAAAAAGATGAATTGGAAAATGAAATAAAAACTAAAAATATTAAAAATGTTTTTTTGCTGGGATTACTAGAGAATCCGTACCCATATTTAAAAAACGCTGACTTTTTTTTGCTATCATCTCGAAGTGAAGCATATCCCACAGTTGTAATTGAAGCTATGGTTTTAAATAAATTTATAATTGCCACCGATGTTGCAGGTGTAAAAGAAATTTTGGAAGAATACGATAACAAAATAATTGTAAAAAACGAAGATAGTGCTATTCCAATAGGACTTGATCAATACTTAAATATAAAAGAAAAAAAATCAATAAGTAATGCTAATTTTGAAAAAAGAAATAAAACCAATTTGCAAAAAATTAAAGAATTAATAAGCCAATAAAATATAAAGGAGTGTAAGAATTATCATGCATAAAAAATTTATAAACTTTTTAATTATATTTATCTTAGTACAACCAATTTTTGATATTTCGGTATACTTTTTAAATAGAGTGTTTGAAATCGAAACATTAGCAACCTCAATAATAAGACCTTTAATAGCGGCCGGTATGTATATATATCTACTATTTAATCATAAAGTTTCCGCCAAGGCAAAAGCCATTTCGTTTGCTTACCTTTTTGCTTATGGAGTATTTTGCTTGCTACATTTATTAAATATTAGTGATAATTTTTTTGCGTTATCAGTTGGAAGTTTAACCACAGAAGTACGATACTTATTTAATTATGGCTATTTCTTACTACAATTAATTAATTTTTATTTAATATTTAAAATTGCCACTGACAAAGATAAAGAAAAAATTTTAAAAGCCTTTGTCTTTGCAATATTAATTATGGTAATTCTTTATTTCACTTCCATTTTAACTAAAACATCTCCAAGAACTTACGCTATAACTTCTATAAAAGAAGGATTTAGAGGATGGTCTGTATCAGCTCATTACATAGGACATTCAATCATCTATGCTTTACCAGTAATTATTTATGTTTTATTTGAAAAGAAATATATTAAGGGAATATCCAAATATTTAATATTTACATTAATACTTATTCCTCCTTTTTATTTAATTGGTACCAAAGCTCCGCTATTTGCAACCCTTGGTATTGTGACTTTTTATACTTTAATGTTAATTATTATCGGAATTAAAGACAAAAAGATCAATTTTACCACCGTTTATTTTATTTTAATAACTTTATTCCTTTTATTTACTTTCCCAAAGACTTATGGTTATGACAACTTTATGAACCAAGTATCCATAGCTACAGGAGATCGAACAGAAACAGATTTGCCACAAGACGATACAACAGAATCTGAGGAAAACAAAACAGAAGAATCACCAGAAAATGAAGAGGAAAATTTAGTAATTCCAACGGATATTTCCAATGTGTTTGATTTTAAAGATCGCGTATTATATAGTCTTTATATACACAAAGATATTAACACATATGTTTTTGATAATCGTATTATTCAAAAAACAATAAATGAAGAGATATATAGCCTAAGTCCAATTAATGACAAACTACTCGGCTATGGTCATGAAACTATGCCGCAAGGAACTTGGGTAGAAACAGATTTTCATACAATTTATTATTGCTATGGATTATTAGGATTGTTATTAGTTATAATTATTCCTTTTCTAAGCTTATCTATTATTGGAATTAAATGCTTGTTAAATATTAAAGAAATGAATAAAAGCAAATTTATATTAGGAATCGGACTGGGTTTAAGCATGGGTATTATTTATCTAGTTGGTTATACTCTCCAATTTGCACAAACTGTATTTTACATGATTGTTCTTTTATCTTTAGGAGCATCAGTATTTAAAGAAAAAAAAGAGAAAAAGACAAAAGATTATTTATTTGCTATAAATGACTTAAACATTGGTGGCGCGGAAGTAGGAATGGTTGACGTTGTAAATGAGCTAGTAAGGCAAGGAAAAAGTGTAGATATTGTATTATTAAGAAAAGAAGGGCCCTTATTAGAACGAGTAAGTAAACAGATTCATATTTATGAAATTCTTAATAAAGACTATTTACCAATAAAAAGAAAATTATATCATTTTTTCTATATGCTTGGTGGTATTTTTACCAAATATGTCTATGCAAAAACAATTACTTCCAATTATAAAAATGAAATAGCTTACCTAGAAGGGTATCCAGCTGTATTTATTGCCGCTAGTACTAATCCCAATTCTGTGAAAATTGCTTCTATCCGAGTTGGCTTAAAAAGCCACCAATTAAAAGCAGCTAAACTACCCTGGGGCGAATTAAGAGTAAAACAAGCTTATAAAAAAATGGATAATATTTATACCGTATCAGATTTAACCACCAAAG
This sequence comes from uncultured Bacilli bacterium, assembly GCA_944329205.1. Lineage (GTDB taxonomy): Bacteria > Bacillota_I > Bacilli_A > RF39 > UBA660 > Caccenecus. Next base: position 23,290 of record CALVHY010000064.1, read on the forward strand.
AATTTTTGGAAAAATATCCTTTTTGTAAAACTAAAACAACTACTATTTATACTTATTTTAATATAGAAGATATTAATGCTAAGTCATTACAAAAATGTAAATATAATTTTCCCAAAGATAAAACAAACTTTTTAGCTGTTGGCCGCTTTAGTCCCCAAAAAAGTTATGATCGACTTATCGAAGCTTTTAGCGCTATTTGCAAAAAACACAATAACGCCTTACTTCATTTCTTAGGTAATGACAATACCAAAGAAGGAGAAAAAATTAAAAAATTAATTAAAGAAAAAAAACTTGAAGACAAAGTTATAATTCATGGTGTTGATTCTAATCCCTATCCTTATATTAAAAATTGTGACATTCTTATTTCTTCTTCGCTATATGAAGGATTTCCAAGAGTAATAAATGAAGCTCTAGCTTTAAAAAAGCTTTGCATTGGCACGAATGTAACAGGTACAAAGGAAGCACTACATGATGGCAAATTGGGATTGTTAGTAGATGATTCAGTTGATGGCTTGATTGAAGGTATGGAAAAAGTTTTGACTAATCCTAAAATATATGCAGAATATGAAAAAGAAATATCAAAATTTGATGGCAACAAAAAAACTTTCTTTGCCGGCTTAGAAAATATAAGTAAAAGAAGAAAAGAAATGATTATTTATATGCCCAAATTATCAGTTGGTGGCATGGAAAAAGCATTAGTTAATTTAATCAACTATGCAAAATTAAATGACAAATACAAATTGACTTTATATTTAGTCTATAAAGGTGAAACTAATTATTTAGCGTTATTACCTCGAAATATAAATTTAATAATTGCTTGCTCCAGCAGGTGGAATCTACTAGGAAAAATAAAGGCTACAATAAAATTAATGGTTCGGTTTATTTATCAAATGTTTAAAGAATATGATATAGCTATATCATATTCCTATCAACATCCAATTTTAACCAGTTTAACTAGATTAAGCAGTGAAAATAGTATTGTCTATATTCATTCCAATCTAATAAGTGGCACTACCGAAAAAAAAGCAAAAAAAAGAATTAAAAAATGCAAATACGAAAAATTCAAAAAAATAATATGTGTATCTTACGATGCCAAAAACACTTTAACAAAATTTATTCCAAGACACGAAGATATTTATGTAGTTAATAATGTCGTAGATGGCGATAGGATACTTGCTAAAGCGAAAGAAGAAGTAGATGATTTTAAATTTGCTAAAAGTAAAATTTATTTTATCAACATTTGCCGTCATTTTGAAAATCATAAAAGATTAATGCGAATTATTGAAGCGACAAAAAGATTAAACGAAGAAGGATACAAGTTCGAAGTTTTATTTATAGGTGATGGTGAAGACCATGACTTATACGTTGAAAAAATAAGAGAATCTAACATCACCAATATTCATTTACTAGGTCAAAAAGAAAACCCCTATAAATATTTAGAAAGATCATCTGCCTTATTATTATCCTCAATTAGAGAAGGTTATCCTGTAGTATTTATTGAAGCCATGGTATTAAATAAACCAATTGTTACCACTGCCGTTAGTGATGCCCTAGTTGATATAAAGGATAAATTTGGTATCGTAGTTGATAACGATGATCAATCAATATATGATGGCATGAAAGAATACATTGAACACGGTTTTAAAATTAAAACCAAATTTAATTATTTAGAATTCAACGAAAATATTTTAAAAGAAATTGATAACATTTATAACAAGTAATTGAGGTGAATATGAAACGAGTAATGTTTATAAGCAGTGTTGGAGGTCATTTAACCCAGCTATTAGAATTAAAACCATTATTTAATGATTATAACTATGTTTTGGTAACAGAAAAAACAGATGTTACCAAAGAAATGAAAAATAAATACAACATGGCCTATTTAGTTTATGGGACAAGAGAATATTTAATATCATATTTATTTAAATTTTCGTTTAACATCTTAAAATCATTTTACATATTTCTTAAATATCGTCCTCAAGTCATTGTAACAACGGGTGCCCATACTGCCGTCCCTATGTGTTATATAGCAAGACTTTTTAGAAAAAAAGTAATATTTATTGAAAGTTATGCTAAAAGAACTAGTCCAACTTTATCAGGACGTTTAGTATATAAAATTGCCACTACTTTCATAGTCCAATGGGAACCTATGTTGCAGTTTTATCCTAAGGCAAAATATTTTGGAGGAATTTATTGATGATTTTAGTAACACTCGGAACCCAAAAGCAGCCATTTACGCGCTTATTAGATATGGTTGACAAAATTTCTACAGAAGAAAAAATAATAGTTCAAGCGGGACACACAAAATATGAAAGCAGAAAAATGGAAATATTTGATTTTGTTGACTACCAAACTATGGACAAGTTAATAGATGAAGCTAGCATTATAATTACTCATGGTGGTACTGGATCAATTATAATGCCACTCAAAAAAGGCAAGAAAGTAATTGCCTGCCCAAGACTAAAAAAATATCATGAGCATGTTGATGACCATCAGGAACAAATTGTTGACATTTTTTCAGATGTAGGCTATATTATAAAGGCAGATGAAAATAGCGATTTAAATGATTTAATTAAAAAAATCAAAAAGGAAAAAATGGCTCAATTTATTTCCAATACAAATAATTTTTTAAATAAACTAAAAGAAGAAATAGACAAATGAAAGAAGGGAAAATCATGAAACAAAGTAATATTGAAGTTAGTATTTGCTGCATCACATACAATCAAGGAAAATACATCAAAGAAGCCATTGACAGTTTTTTACATCAAAAAACCAACTTTAATTATGAAATAGTTATTCATGATGATGCTTCTACCGACAATACCATTAACAAATTGAAAGAATACAAAAAAAACTTTCCTGAAAAAATTGTTTTAATATTAGAAAAGGAAAATCAATATTCCAAAAGGCCTAATTCCGTCTTAGATATTGTCTTTAAAAAAGCTCGAGGGAAATATATAGCTGTCTGTGAAGGAGACGATGGGTTTATTGATGAATTAAAACTTCAAAAACAATATGATTGTATGGAGAATGGCAATTTTTCTTTTTGCTCTCATAATACCGAAGATAGAGATGAAAATGGCAATTTAATTAAAAGAGAAGAAAAGTGCCAAAAAAATATAATTACTATTGAAGATTTTTTGAACGGTAAAGGTAATATGCATACATCTTCTTTGTTTTTTAGAAAAAAAGATGTAATGAATATGCCTGAATTTTATAAGAAAGCCAAAATTGGCGATTTGCCTTTGAAATTATATTTATTATCTAAAGGGGAAGCTTATTATTTGAATGAGTTTTGTTCTTTTTATCGCCATAACTCAATTAATTCATGGACAATAAAGGGGAAGCAAAATATTGAAAAAAAACGTGAAAACATTGAATCAGTTATAAGTATTTATAAAGATTTTGATAATTATAGCAATCATAAATATAATGCTTTAATTGATAAAATTATAAAGAGAATAGAATTTGAATTTTACAAAAGTACAGCTGATCTAAAAATGATAAAGAAAAATAAATATAAAGATCTTTATAAAAGCCTATCTATTATAGAGAAAATAAAAATAAGATTAAAATCGATAAAATGGTTTTATAGACTATATGTTAAAATTAGATATGGAAAATAGAGGGATTAGAAATGGAAAAAGCTGAAAATTTTCGAAATAATGTTGTGTCTTCTTTGGTATGGAAGTTTTTAGAACGAATTGGAACCCAGGGAATACAATTTGTAGTATCAATTCTTTTAGCAAGACTTTTGCTCCCAAGCGATTATGGTGTTGTTACCATGATACTAGTATTTACAGCTATCGCAAACGTCTTTGTTCAATCAGGATTTAGTACTTCATTAATCCAAAAAAAGGATGCTGATGAATTAGACTTTTCCTCTGTCTTCTATATAAGTTTAGCCATAGCTACAATTTGTTATATAATATTATTTTTTTCCGCTCCCTTTATTGCTGATTTTTATAATATGCCCGAGATGACCACAATTCTTCGTGTACTATCGCTAACATTATTTTTTGGAGCAGTAAATTCTGTTCAAAATGCAAGAATATCACGAAATATGAATTTTAAAAAACTATTTTTTAGTAGCTTGGGTGCAATTATTGTCTCAGGAGTAACTGGCATTGCTTTAGCCTACTTAGGTTATGGACCATGGGCGTTAGTTTGGCAACAATTATCTAATTCAATTGCTATAACCATTATTTTATGGTTTACCTCCGGTTGGAGGCCAAAACTTATGCTGTCAATTGAAAGGGTGAAGTCATTATTTTCATATGGATGGAAGATTTTATGTTCTTCTTTACTTGACACAATTTATAGAAATCTATATAATTTAGTTATAGGAAGATTTTATAGTAGTGATACACTGGGAAATTACAATAAAGGAGAACAATTTCCAAAGTTAATAGCTGTTAATGTTGATGGAGCAATATCATCAGTTATGCTTCCTGCATACTCAAAAGAGCAGGAAAATAAAGACAAAGTAAAAAAAATGGTAAGAAGATCGATTGTAACTAGTTCTCTTTTCCTTCTTCCTATGATGTTGGGCTTAGCAGCAGTTGCCGAAACAGCAGTACGCGTATTATTGACAAATAATTGGTTGGGGTGTGTACCTTATATGCAATTACTTTGTATTGTATATGCATTATATCCTATCCATACGGCTAATTTGCAATCAATTAAAGCGCTGGGCAAAAGTGATTACTTTTTAAAACTAGAAGTAATTAAAAAAATACTTGGTATAGTTGTATTAATTATCACTGTACCATTTGGTGTTTACGTTATGACTTTAGGCCAAGTAGTTGTTGCTATAATATCAACATTTATTAATTCCTTTCCCAATCGAAAATTATTAAACTACTCATATAAAGAACAAATAAAAGATATTGTACCACCATTAGGGCTATCTTTAATAATGTTTGCGATTGTTTATTTGATGAATTTTTTGAACATAAATATATATTTGCTGCTAGTTATCCAAATAATAGTGGGAGCAGTAATATATTTTGGTTTAGCTTATTTCTTTAAGTTAGAATCATTTCAATATGTTATAAAATTATTTTTAGCTAAAATGAAAGGAGTAAGACATGAATAGTTTTTATAGCGAAGAAGAAGTAGAAAAATTAGGATTAAAAAAAATTGGAAAAAATGTATTAATTAGTCGAAATGCAACATTTTATGGCAGAGAAAACATTATTATTGGTAATAATGTAAGAATTGATGATTTTTGCATTTTATCAGGTAAAATTGAAGTAGGAAACAATATTCACATATCTGCAGGTACAATGTTGTTTGCTGGAAATGCCGGTATTTACTTAGATGACTTTACAACTATTTCTTCAAGGTGTGTACTATATGCCATTACAGATGATTACTCAGGAAAAAGTATGATCGGGCCAATGCTATCAGACGATCTTCGGCATGTTATAGAAGGACCCGTCATATTAAAAAAATTTGCAGCAATAGGTGCTGGATGCATAGTTCTCCCCAATGTAACGCTCCATAAGGGCGCAGCCGTAGGAGCAATGAGTCTTGTTAATCGTGATTTAGAAGAATTTTCGATTAATTATGGTATTCCAGCTCGAAAAATAAAAGAAAGAAGTAGAGATTTAGAAAAATTAGAATGGAGAGTTGATAATCATGAAACAAATTAATGTAACAAGGTCTTCCATGCCACCGTTTGAAGAGTATGTGGAAAAAATAAAGAAATTATGGGACACAAGATGGCTTAGCAATTGTGGCGAATATCATGAACAATTAGAAAAAAAACTAGAAGAGTACTTGCAAGTTCCTAATGTATCACTTTTTAGTAATGGTCATTTATCCCTATATACAGCTATAAATGCCTTAGATTTACAAGGTGAGGTTATAACAACTCCTTTTACTTTTGTTTCAACAACCCATGCCATAGTGCAAAATGGGCTTACACCAGTCTTTTGCGATATAAAACCAAATGATTACACCATTGATGCTGATAAGATTGAAGCTTTAATAACAGATAAAACTTCGGCTATTGTAGCAGTTCATGTTTATGGAAATGTATGTGACGTTGAAAAAATAGAAAAAATAGCTAAAAAGCATAATTTAAAGGTCATTTATGATGCTGCTCATGCTTTTGGCGTAAAATACAAGGGGATTGGTATAGGAAATTTTGGGGATATATCAATGATGAGTTTTCATGCTACCAAAGTATTTCATACTATAGAAGGTGGTGCTCTGTTATATAAAGACCATGACTTAAAAAAGAAATTGGCCAGCTTGCGAAATTTTGGCTTAACATCTCAAGAAGAATGTGAATATACAGCTATGAATGCCAAAATGAATGAGTTTCAAGCCGCAATGGGTTTATGTAATTTACTAACTATTGATGAAGATATTTTAAAACGTAAAAAAGCTGTCGAAATTTATCAAAGAGAGTTAAAAAACATTCCTGGAATAACTTGCTGGCAAAAGCAAGATAATGTAGAAGCAAACTACATATATTTTCCAATAGTAATAGATGAAAAGGAATATGGCCTTTCTCGAGATCAATTATTTGAATTATTAAAGAGTTACAATATAAATAGCCGAAAATATTTTTATCCTTTAGTAACTGACTTTAAATGTTATCAGAAATATAAAAGTTATACACCTATAGCAGACGATTTAGCTAAAAAAGTTTTAACTTTGCCATTATATTCTGATTTAGAAACAGCTGATATTCTTAAAATATGTGATATAATAAGATCTAAGAAAGGAGTATAACTTATGACCAAAGGTATCATTTTAGCAGGAGGGAAAGGAACTAGATTATATCCCATGACTAAGGCAATTTCTAAACAACTGTTGCCCATATATGATAAACCAATGATTTACTATCCCTTATCAGTCTTGCTACTAGCAAAAATTACGGACATATTAATTATTTCTACTAATGAAGCAATTGATAATTATAAAGAACTTTTAGGTGATGGCTCAAGGATTGGCATTAATATTAGCTATAAAATCCAAGATGAGCCAAGAGGAATTGCTGATGCCTTCATAATAGGTGAAGAATTTATAGGAAAAGATGATGTTTGTTTAATCTTGGGCGATAATATCTTTTTTGCATCATCCTTATCTGACACACTAGAGAAAGCTAAAAATAATGTTGGAGCAACTATTTTTGGATGTTCCGTAAAAGATCCTAAAGCATTTGGGGTTGTCGAAGTAGATTCTAATGGCAAGATTCTCTCTATTGAAGAAAAACCCCAAAATCCTAAGTCTAATTTAGCCGTTCCCGGTTTATATTTTTATGATAATTCTGTTGTCGAAATAGCCAAAAGTATAAAACCATCAGCAAGAGGAGAAATAGAAATAACTTCTGTAAATAATAAATACTTAGAAGATGGAAATTTGAATTTTATACCAATGGGTAGAGGTGTAGCCTGGTTAGACACTGGCACACCTGAAAATATGCTAAAAGCAGCCGAATTTGTTGAAGCTATTCAAAGTAGACAAGGATATTATATCTCATGTATAGAAGAAATCGCATGGCGAAAAGGTTTAATAGATGATGAACAGCTAAAAAAAATTGGAAACGAATTGAAGATGACTGAATATGGCAAATATTTATTGTCGTTATTAGAGGAGGTAAAATGAAGATATTAGTTACTGGAGGGGCAGGTTTTATTGGAAGCAACTTCTTACATTACATGGTAAATAAATATCCTAAATATAATTTTGTATGTTTAGATGCCTTAACTTACGCGGGAAACTATGCTAACTTATATCCTATATTAGATAAAAAAAATTTCAAATTTATCAAAGAAAATATAACCAATAAAATAGAAATTGATAAAATATTTGCCAGGGAGAAATTTGATTGGGTTGTTAATTTTGCCGCGGAAAGTCATGTTGATAACTCAATTAAAAATCCCCAAATTTTTTTAGAAACTAATATAATTGGAACTCAAGTATTGTTAGATGCTTCGCTTAAATACCAAGTAAAAAGATATCACCAAATTTCTACAGACGAAGTATATGGTGACCTTCCTTTAGATAATTTAAATTTAAAATTTGATGAAAATTCGCCAATTAATCCATCTAGTCCCTATTCTGCCTCAAAAGCAGCCGCTGATCTTTTAGTTTCAGCTTATGTAAGAACCTATAATTTAAGTGCTACAATTTCCCGCTGTTCGAACAACTATGGACCTTACCAATTTCCTGAAAAATTAATTCCCGTAGTTATTACCAAAGCAATGAATAACGAAAAAATTCCTGTTTATGGAAAAGGCTTAAATATTCGAGATTGGATTCATGTTTCGGATCACAATATAGCAGTTGATCTTATTTTGCATAATGGAACATGTGGTGAAATATATAATATAGGTGGAAATGGTGAAATGACTAATATTGACTTAGTAAAAACGATCCTCGAAAAAATGGAAAAAAATAATGACCTAATAGAATACGTCTCTGACAGGAAAGGACACGACTTAAGGTATTCTATAAATCCTGCCAAAATAGAAAATGAATTAAAGTGGAAAAAAAATATTGATTTTGAAAAAGGAATTTCCGACACAATCAACTGGTATTTAAATAATGAAGAATGGTTAGAAAATATAAAAAGCGGAAAATATAAAGATTTATATGCAGAAAGGAAATAAGTAAAATGAAAATAGCAGTAGCAGGAACAGGATATGTTGGATTATCTTTAGCCGTATTATTAAGTCAACATAATAAAGTTTATGCCTTAGACATTATTCCTGAAAAAGTAAAAAAAATTAACAATCGTATTTCCCCAATCAAGGATAAAGAAATTGAAGAATATTTAAAAGAAAAAAAATTAGATTTAAAAGCAACTTTGGATTATCAAGAAGCATTTCAAGATGCCGAATATATCATCATCTGTACCCCAACTAATTATGATGAAGAAACAAACAAATTTGATACTTCCAGCATTGAAGATATTATTGAAAAAGTATTGAGCATGGATATAGATACAACAATGATAATAAAATCAACTATTCCTGTTGGTTATACCGAAAAAATAAAAGAAAAATACAAAATATCAAATATTATGTTTGCTCCGGAATTTTTAAGAGAAGGCAGTGCCTTATATGATAATCTATATCCATCAAGAATTATTGTTGGTGAAAAAAGTCAAAGAGCTGAAAAATTTGCTGATTTACTAAAAGAAGGTGCGCTAAAAAAAGATATAGAAACAAAATTTATAGGCAATACTGAAGCTGAAGCAGTTAAATTATTTTCTAATACCTATCTTGCCTTAAGAGTTTCCTACTTTAATGAACTAGATACTTTTGCTGAACTAAAAGGATTAAATACTAGAGAAATTATTGAAGGCGTGTGCTTAGATCCTAGAATTGGAAATCATTACAATAATCCATCTTTTGGATACGGAGGATATTGTTTACCTAAAGACACCAAACAATTACTAGCTAACTATAAAGATATCCCCGAGAATTTAATTGAGGCCACCGTTATATCAAATGATACAAGAAAAAGACACATAGCCAATATGATTTTAAAACGTAATCCAAAAACAGTAGGTATATATCGATTAACGATGAAAAGTTCTTCCGATAATTTTAGATCAAGCGCTATTTTAGATATAATAAATTATTTAACTAGTGCAAATGTTAAAGTAATCATCTATGAACCAGCTTTAAAGGATGATTTATTTAATACAAATGAGGTAATACATGATTTTGCCACCTTTGCTAAAGAAGCAGATGTAATCGTAGCAAATAGATTAGAGCCGGATTTAGAAAAATATCAAGAAAAGGTATATACAAGAGATTTATATAGTGTTAATTAATGTTAAACATGAAGAACAAAAATTAACTTAAAAAGAACTGAATTTTCCTCAGTTCTTTTATTCTACCGTAACAGATTTAGCTAAATTCCTAGGCATATCAACATCAAGCCCTTTTTCTTTGGCAATATAGTAAGCAATAAACTGCAAAGGTATAACTGCCAGTATAGGGGCTAAAATAGGATTTACTTTCGGTATTTTTATAATATCCATATCTTTAGCTTCTTCTTTATCTGCAACCAAAACAATATTAGCTCCTCTTGCTTTAACTTCTTCCAAATTACTAAGCGTTTTTTCTTCTACTTTAGCGTCAGTTGCTATTCCAAACACGAATGTTCCGTCTTCAATAAGAGCAATAGGTCCGTGTTTAAGTTCTCCTGCTGGATATGCTTCACTATGAATATAAGATATTTCTTTTAATTTAAGTGAACCTTCCATGGCAATATTATAATCATTACCTCTACCAATATAAAACAAATCCCTAACTTTATACATTCTTTTCGCATAATCTTTATAAATATCCTTATCAGCTAGTACCACATCCATCAATTTTGGTAAATTAATAAGTTCTTCTTTTAATTTGTCACTCTCTTTACTATGACCATCTCTAATTTCTTTTATATACAATGTTAAAGCTACCAATATACCAACCTGCGAAGTATAAGCCTTAGTTGAAGCAACCGCAATTTCTGGTCCTGCATGTGTATAAATAGTATATTTAGCCTCTCTTGTAATAGACGATTCAAAAACGTTAGTAATTGCCAAAGTTACAGCCCCTTTATCTCGAGCTAGCTTCAAAGCAGCAATTGTATCCGCCGTCTCTCCTGATTGACTAATAAAAATACACAAAGTCTTCGCATTTATTATTGGATCTTGATATCTAAATTCACTAGCAACGCTAACTGTAACTGGGATTCTACATAACTTTTCAATAGCATATTTACCACTCAGTCCTGCATGCATCGCTGTACCACAAGCAACGATATGAATATTAGTAATACTATCTAGGTAATCTTTATCCAAAGAAAAATTTAAAAATTCTATCTTCTTACCGATTATTCCATTTAAAGTATTTTTCAAAGCTTCCGGCTGTTCCATAATTTCTTTAAGCATATAATCTTCATACCCATTTTTATTAGTGGCTTCCATATCCCAATCAATTTTTTTACTCTTCTTCTTTATTGGTTTAAACTCATCATTATAAAAAGTAATCGTGTCATTTAATAAAGCCACATCCCCATCTTCCAAAAAGTAAAATTCATTGGTATAGCTAATTAAAGCGGGAATATCTGAAGCTGCAAAAATACCTGACTCATTTTTTCCAATAACTAAAGGACTATTTTTTTTAGCCGCCAAGATTGTCTTACCAAGCAAAGGTGAAATAACAAGGATTGCATAACTACCCTTTAAATCCTGTAGTGTCTTCCCCAAAGCTTTTAAAACATCTTTTTCTTTCTTATAATAATAATTTAAAAGCAAAGGTATAACTTCCGTATCCGTTTGGGATTTAAAAGTATAACCTTTATCTATTAAAAAGTCCTTTAGCTCCAAATAATTTTCAATAATCCCATTATGAACAACGGCAAATCTTTTTTCATCATCCATATGCGGATGAGCATTTTCTTTGGATGGGACCCCATGAGTAGCCCATCTTGTATGAGCTATTCCAATATTTCCTTTTATATGTTCATGTTTTAATAATTCTTCTAAATTAGCAATTCTGCCTTTATCCTTAACCACATATATTTCTTTATTTTGTAAAACGGCCACTCCTGCTGAGTCATAGCCGCGGTATTCAAGTGTTTTAAGGCCCTTAGTTAATTTAGGTAAAGCTTCATCTTTTCCCACATAACCAACAATTCCACACATATTTTTATCCCTTCCTTACTACTAATTAAATAAATAGTACTATAAATTTAAAATGATGTCAAACTTTTCATTTAAAAAATCTTTAAAAAATGATAAAATAATAGCATAAGACTGGTGATAATATGAAAACATTTTCTATTTTAATAGCAAAACTAGCAATTATTTTGGGCCATCTCTTTCACCGTGGCTCATCTTTGCCCGGTAAGTTAGCTTTAAAAATTGATAAGAGGATTTTAAAAAAATTAAAATATCCTCCCCTTAAACTTATTGTTACCGGCTCTAGTGGTAAAGGAAGCACTTCCAAATTAATAAATGATGTATTAATAGATAATAACTATACGGTATGCTACAACAGTGCTGGCTCCAATTTAAAATATGGCTTAACTACAGCCTGCCTAAACAGTTGTAACCTTCGGGGTCAAATTAATAAAGATGTTTTAATATTAGAAGTAGATGAAAGATATGTGAAAGAAATATATCAAGATATTCTACCTACTTATTTAATTATCACTAATATTACCAAAGATCAACCTCCAAGACAACATCATGTAGATCTTATTTTAAAAGAAATCGAAAAAAACATTCCCCCGCAAACCAAAATAATAATATCCATGGATGATCCTTATTTAAGAAATATAAGCCTTGCTCTTTCCAACGAGATAATATATTACAGTATTGCTCAAAATAAGTATTCCTATCAAACTTCCTTATTTGATAATTTAAATATATACTATTGCCCTAAATGTGGTGCTAAGTTAAAATATGATTATTATAATTTTGAAACATTAGGTAAATATTATTGTCCTAGCTGTGATTTTAAATGGACTACTCCCACCCTCATAGGTCATGATCTTGATTTAGAAAAGGGCTTAATGAAAGTTTTTAATGAAAACGTAAGTATAGGCGGGGATATGCTTTTTAATGCTTACAACACTTTAGCAAGTTTTGCCTTTCTTAAAGCGGTCGGTTTAATTGATCACCAAATAAGTGCAAGTATCCAAAAATACAATCATAACAAAAACTTTGAATTTATCAAAAATAACAAATTATATAAAGCTTTAAACTGCAAGGCTGAAAATGCCACCACTTACAATGCCTGTGTATACAAAGTATATTTAGATCCTGATTTAAAAGACGTTATTATAGGGTGGAAAGAAATAAGTAGAAGATATAATCATTTTGATGTTTCCTGGTTATATGACATTGAATTTGAATTATTAAACAATGATTCTTTAAATAAAATATATGCGGTTGGTATTGATAAAGAAAATATTAAAAAAAGGCTGCTTCTAGCCCGTATTCCCGAAGAAAAAATAATTACCGCTGATTTACTAGACGAAATAAAAGCCTCAGTGGAAAAAAGTGCCGCCCAAAAAGTTTATGGCATTTTAAACTTTGATTATATGGAACCATTTAAAAGTACTTTTAAGGAGAATGTAAAATGATAACTATTGCTCACCTTTATCCCTACGAACTATCTTTATATGGTGAAAATGGCAATATTAAAGCTTTAACTTATATGTTGGATAAAGAAAATATAAAATATAAAGTTGTGTTAATAGATAAAGAAGATAAGTTAGAATTAAATAAATATGATTTTATTTACTTTGGCAGTGGTCGCCCTAAAATGCTTGAGGATGTCAAAAAACGCCTGTTACCTTACAAAGAAGATCTTCTAGCTTATATAAATAATGATAAGATCCTCTTAGCTACAGGAAATGCTATAAGTATTTTTAGCTTTCTAGGTTTATATGACATCAAGTATTATGAAAAAAGAGTAGTACATGATTGTTTAGCCACAACTTCTTTATGTAAAGGCTTAATAAAAGGGTTTCAAAACACCGAATACTTGATTGATTCTACCCAAAATATTCTGTTTAACATAAATGAAGGAGTAGGTAACCATAATACTTTATTAGAAGGTTTTAATACTAAAAACTTTTATGCTACTTCAATTATTGGGCCCCTATTGGCAAGAAATGATAATCTATGTAAATACTTTATCGATTTATTAATTAAAAATAACCCCTTAGATTAAGACTAACAAAAAATATTGATCGTCTTAGTTTCATCCAAGAAAAAAATTAAGTCCAACCAACTTAATTTTTATTTATTTTTCTTTAAATTTTTATTTATAAGTCTAACTTTAACTCCTTTTTTTCTTGCAAAAGTCTTTTTAACACCTTTTGGTAAATTCACTTTATAAGTTTTCATACTCCACCTCCCACTTTAATCACTTAGCTAATTATATCACTAACCCTAGAAAAAGCCAACCATAAACTCCATTCTTGACAATTAAATAGGGTAATTATATAATAAGTTTGAGCTTAAGCTCATGGAAAGGATTACTATGTTAGAACTTAAAAATATAAATTTTCGGGTTGATAATAAATTAATTTTAAATAATATAAATTTAACTCTCGAAGATGATAAATTTTATTGTATCACTGGCCCCAACGGCAGTGGCAAATCCACTTTAGCAAGAGTAATTATGGGTCTTACCAAACCGGATTCTGGAAGTATTATTTATAATGGTCAAGACATCACCAATTTAAGTATCGAAAAAAGAGCTAAACTAGGAATTGGTTTTGCCCTTCAAACTCCCGTTACTTTTAAAGGCCTAAGCGTCTATGATATTCTAAAAATAGCTATAGGTCATGATCTTACCAAAAAAGAAGCCTGTGCGATTTTATCGAAGGTCGGTTTATGTGCCAAAGAATATATTGATCGGGAATTAAATAATACTTTATCAGGTGGTGAATTAAAGCGAATTGAAATAGCTACTGTCATAGCTAGATCTCCAAGCCTTTCCCTTTTTGATGAACCCGAAGCTGGCATTGATTTATGGAGTTTTAAATATTTAACAGGTATTTTTAAAGAGATTAGCACCAAGAAAAAAGGTACAACGGTTGTTATATCTCATCAAGAAAGACTTTTAAATCTCGCGGATATCATTATTTTATTAGAAGATGGCAAGGTTAAAGAAGTGGGCAATAAAGATACTATGCTAAATGATATTTTTAAACCCGACTGTATGAAAGGTGATCACGATGAATAATACTGATAAATCTTTATTAAAAGAAATTAGTGAAACATTAAATGAAAAAGCTGAAGTTTACAATATTCGCAAAAATGGTCAAAGTATTGAGCGCAAAGTAAATGATTATATTAATATTGTCACCAAAGAAAATATTAGTGGTATTGATATTTATGTGAAGGAAAATACGCTTTTTGGCATTGTCCACATTCCGGTTATCATTACCGAAAGTGGCTTAACAGATGTTGTATACAATGATTTTTATATAGGTAAAAATGCCAATGTTATCATTTTTGCTGGCTGCGGCATCCACAATGATGAACACAAAGATTCCGAACATGATGGTATTCACCGTTTTTATCTCGATGAAGGTGCTAAAGTAAAATACGTGGAAAAGCACTATGGTGAAGGAAAGGGCAGGGGTAAAAAAACTCTTAATCCAACCACAGAAATATACATGAAAGAAAATTCTTCCCTGACTATGGATAGTACTCAAATAAAAGGCGTCGATGATACAATTCGTCTTACCAAAGCAAGTCTAGCTAGTAATGCCACTCTTGAGATATCCGAAAAAATTCTTACCACCCAAAAACAAACCGCAAAAACCGCGTTTATTGTCGATTTAAACGGTGAAAACGCTAGTGTCCATGTAACCAGTCGCAGTGTAGCCGAAGGCTCATCTTATCAAGAGTTTGTCTCCAATGTTACGGGCAACACTAAATGCTATGCCCATATCGAATGTGATGCTATTATCAAAGATAATGGTAATATCAAAGCTATTCCTGAAATTTACGCTAAAAATATTGATGCTAATTTAATTCATGAAGCTGCTATTGGTAAAATTGCTGGAGATCAACTAAAAAAATTAATGACCTTAGGCTTAAATGAAAGTGAAGCTGAAGAAGTTATTATCAAAGGATTTCTAAAATAAAAGGAGTAACTAGGCCAAATCTAGTTACTTTTCATTTCCAACAATATATCTCTAAGTTCCATAGCTCTCTCAAAATCCAAATTACGAGCTGCTTCTCTCATTTCATCTTCTAACGTTGCCAAAATATTTTCTTTTTCTTTCTTACTCATCTTTTTCTTCTTCGTTTTATCCTCAATTTCATTTGAAACAACTTCTTTAATTTCTTTTGAAATAGTTTTAGGAACAATATGATGTTCTTTATTATATGCCTCTTGTATTTCCCGGCGCCGTGCCGTTTCCT
The DNA here is from genome assembly GCA_944329205.1 of uncultured Bacilli bacterium. Classification (GTDB taxonomy): domain Bacteria; phylum Bacillota_I; class Bacilli_A; order RF39; family UBA660; genus Caccenecus. The sequence continues at coordinate 39,206 of CALVHY010000064.1, forward strand.
TAATCGCTGCCTCCATAGCCTCACTCATCGTATCGGCATACATTATAACGTGGCCATTTTCATTTCTCGCACATCTCCCAATCGTTTGAATAAGACTTCGTTCACTACGCAAAAATCCTTGTTTATCAGCATCTAAAATACATATTAAACTAACCTCCGGAATATCAAGCCCTTCTCGAAGCAAATTAATACCAACGATACAATCATATACCCCAAGTCTTAACTCCCGAATAATTTTAAGTCGTTCCAAAGTTTTAATTTCACTATGTAAATAAGCTACTTTAATACCCATCTCTTTTAAATAATTGGTTAATTCTTCACTCATACGAATAGTTAAAGTTGTAATTAAAACGCGCTCCTTTTTTTCTTTTCGCTTTCTAATTTGGTCGATGATATCATCAATTTGCCCTTCGGTTGACTTAACTATAATTGTTGGATCAAGTAAACCTGTAGGCCGAATAATTTGTTCGACGTATTCCCCATGGGTATGTTCTAGTTCATAATCTCCCGGTGTTGCTGAAACATATATAGCTTGATTAATTTTACTTTCAAATTCTTGAAAATTTAAAGGTCTATTATCAAGAGCGCTAGGAAGACGAAACCCATAATCAACAAGTGTTTGCTTCCGCATTCTATCCCCATTATACATTCCTCGAACCTGTGGTAACGTCACATGGGACTCATCAACAATAAGTAAAAAATCTTTAGGGAAAAAATCAATTAAACAAGTAGGCGTCTCGCCCGGACCTCGTAAAGCAAGATGTCTTGAATAATTTTCCACCCCATTACAAAAGCCAGTTTCCCTAAGCATTTCAATATCATAATTAGTTCTTTCTCTAAGCCTTTGTTCTTCTAATAATTTACCTTCACTTTTAAGTACAGCCAGTCTTTCATCTAATTCGGCCTGAATCCTTTTAATAGCTTCCTCTAGTTTTTCCGGACTAGTTACGAAATGGGAAGCCGGGGAAATGGTAATTGTTTTTTTATTATTAACCACAACACCCGTTACCGGATCAAAAGTGCTAATTCGCTCAATTTCATTTCCAAAAAGTTCAATTCGTATCCCATGGGCATGTTCATTAGCTGGAATCACATCGATAATATCACCCCGACATCTAAAAGTACCCCGGTGAAAATCAATATCATTTCTCTCATAAGTCATATCAACTAGCTTGTTAATAATATCATTTCTCTTAATATTTTGACCAACATTTAAAACCAACATTGATTTTTCATATTCTTCTTTTTCGCCAATACCATATATACAAGACACACTAGCCACCACAATAACATCACGGTAATTAATAAGAGCACTAGTAGCACTATGTCTTAGTTCATCTATTTCATCGTTAATAGAAGCATCTTTTTCAATATAAGTATCACTAGAAGGAACATAAGCTTCCGGTTGATAATAATCATAATAAGAAACGAAATACTCCACATGATTATTAGGAAACAATTCTTTTAATTCTGCGTATAATTGACCGGCCAGTGTTTTATTATGAGCTAAAACTAGTGTTGGTTTATTAATCTCTTTAATAACATTAGCCACCGTAAATGTTTTACCCGTACCTGTAGCTCCGAGCAAAACCTGTTCCCTCTTACCATCTTTAATTCCTTTTACTAGTTTTTCTATCGCTTGTGGTTGATCCCCACTAGGCTTATATTTTGAAACTAATTGAAACATTTATTGCCTCCCTTCTTCTTAATGCTATTTAAACAACCCTTTTAATTAAGCCTCTATATTCTATCATTTATTATATTAAAAAACAAGATAAATAAACTATCTTGTCTGCTGTCTAAAACTATTTTGCCCAACTTCGTTATTTAAGACTAACTCTAAGGCATTTTCGACGATTCTTCCATCTAGTGTTACTCTTCCTGTTTCATATCGCCATTCATTTAACAAGTGAAAAAATAACTTTAAATATGGATACTTCAAAGCAAAGTCTTGCGCGTTTAATATGCCAAAATAATTAGAATAAGTTAAGCAATTACCATTTAAAAAATCAAGCATTTCTTGTTTAGTCGCAAATTCAAACAAATTAGCAGCGTCTTTTTTCTCTAAAACGGCTATATAGATATAAACTTTCTTATTAAAATGTTTTAAAACAGCTTGGCTTTTTTTCATACCAGGAAGTTTTCTTTTAACAACCTCGGTATGTTCTGGAATAACACAAGTAATTTTTTGACAAACACAATCTATCCCTTCCATTTTATTTATCAAAAAAGAAATAGCCTCACCCAAATTTTCATTAAAATTAAACTGATTATAGTAGTTATACTGTTTGCGTAATAATTCAAACTGTTGCTGTAATCGCTTTTTCTCATCCATCAGTTGCCTGTATTTATTATCCATCAACCATACCTCCCTAAAACATTATATCATATAAATCATATATTTAATAAAATATTACAAAATAATATAAAAAAAGTTATTTTTTAAAAACAAATAACTTACTTATAACATAATTGCCCACAATTACCATTATTTGGGCCACAATACTCCATATTACTACCCAAATATTACTATCAAGCCCAAGTAAAGTAACAAAAAACCACATAACGACCATTTCTAAAACCAGAGTTGCCACTCTTCCCGCCAAAAAACCACTAATTTCTTTTAAGTATTTTTTAGACTTAGAATGAAAGACAAAAATACGATTAGCAAAATAAGCAAAAATAACGGCAACAATCCACGATATAATAACCGCAGCTTGTAACTCCATGGCCACTGCAGCATCTAAAATGGTAAATAAAAGCCCATATTTAACTGCCAAGCTAATTAATGTCGTAAGTCCTCCCACAATTAAGTAATTAATAATTTCTTCATACTTATGATAAAAATCCCAAATTTTTTTCACCTAAATCACCTACCATAATTATACATAATTTGACTCTAAATTTAAAGTTATTCTTTCAAAAAAATTATTATTTGATATAATATTCATGGGTGTATTTATGAAAAAAAAGCTAAACAACATATTTTATTTAAGTTTTCTAATAATCTATTTAGAGTTATTAACCAAAATATTTTTATTTAAAAGTTTAAATGGTCTTTTTTTAACCATAATTTTTAGTATACCTTTTATTATTATTCTTTATTTAATAACTAACATATTCCAAAGAAAAGGCAATCTTATCACCACCTATTTTATTTGTCTTATCACTTGTTTTTATTACTGCTTTCAACTAATATTTTCTAAACTATTTAGTGTAGTCTTTTCTTTTAACACTCTTAACTTAGCTAGCAACGCCCTAGATTTTAGCAATATTTTATTTGATATTATTATTAAAAACCTCGGTTTTATAATCCTTTATTTTATTCCTCTAATTGTTTTAATCATCACTCAAAAATACTTTGATTATAGAAGATTTAATTTAAAAAAGTTTATAATCTCTCTATTTTCTCTAGTAATTATATGGATTATATCTTTATTATGTCTAAACATTAACAAAAATACTACTTACTCGGCTTACAATTTATATTACAATATTAATAATGAAGCTAAAACCGTTGAAACATTTGGGTTATTTACTTATACAAGACTTGATCTTAAAAGATTATTATTTGGTTTTGAAGCAAAGTTAAACGACGATGAAAAGATCAATCAGCCAAGTACTCCTGAAGAAACGGAAGAAGAACTTCCAACTTATAATGAAATAGCCATTGATTTTGATGCCCTAATTGCTAGTGAATCAAACGAAACCATCAAAAGCATGCTTGAATATTTTAAAAATAGTGAAGCGACAAATAAAAATGAATATACTGGTATTTTTGAAGGTAAGAATTTAATTTTTATTCTTGCCGAAGGATTTAACATGATCGCTGTTGATTCCGACCTAACACCAACCCTATATAAATTAAGTCATGAAGGTTTTGTTTTTAATAATTTTTACTCACCCGTATTCTTAAGTACAACTGGTGGTGAGTTTCAAGCGACAACCGGTCTTATTCCCACCCAATCGATTCTATCAGATTGGAAAAAATACCAACCAACGATATCTTATGCTCTAGGCCATGCTTTTAGTAAACTTGGTTATACCGCAAATAGCTATCACAACTGGACATATACATACTATAGTAGACAAAAAACCATGGCAACCCTAGGATTTACATCTTACATGGGTTGTGGTAATGGTCTCGAAGATTTAATGAATTGTAGTTGGCTTCCCAGTGATATAGATATGATTAATGAAACCCTACCTTTATACCAAGATAACGAGCCCTTTGTAACTTACTATGTTACTGTATCCGGTCATGCTCCCTATGCTTATAATTCAACTGGCAATTCCATTGCTTTAAAAAATATTGACTATGTCAAAGACTTACCATACAAAAATAATGTCAAAGCCTATTTAGCAACGCAAATAGAATTAGATAAAGCTTTAGAATCCTTAATCACTGGCTTAGAAAAAGAGGGTATTTTAGATGATACTGTAATAGCTTTAGTAGGAGATCACTATCCCTATACTTTAACGATTGATGAAGTAAATGAACTTAGTGATTACAAACGTGATGAAGTAATTGAGGTAAATCGTAGTAATTTTATTCTTTGGAACAATACGCTTGAAACAGTTGAAGTAGACAAAGTTGGTAGCCAAATTGATGTCTTACCAACTCTGCTAAATTTATTTGGCGTAGAATATGATTCAAGATTAATTGTTGGTAAAGACATATTAAGTGATGCACCCGGTTTAGCCATATTCTCCAATCACAGTTGGGTAAGCGATTATGGAACTTATAACAGTGGTAATTTTACTTTAAAAGAAGGTATAACCTTAGAAGATGAGGAAGAATATATAACTAGCATCAATAGTATAGTAGCTAATCGTTTTACTTTAAGTGCTAATATCATAAAATATAATATGTATGAATATTTACTAAAATAAATGGTAAAAAGAGGGTAAATAAAAGCCAAATAAAAAAGTAAAATAAAAATATGTACAACAGGTATTACTTATGTACATATTTTTTCTTCGATCTCAATCTAATATTATAAGTATTAACGATTTCGAAAAGTAATATCTAAAAAGAGGCTATAGCTTCTTTTTTTGTCAAATAATTAGAAGTTTTGACAAGTTTTGCTAGAAAGCATGAATTTTCTTAAAATATATGTTAAGATAAGCCTGGTGATAATATGAAAGAGGAAATTCTTATTGGTGATGTAATTAAAAGCGTTGATGAAATACTCCTTAATTTAGAAGTATACTACACTCTAAAAAACATTAATCGTCCCTAAGACATTAGCAAACTCGCTAATGTCTTATTTAAAATATATAACTTGATCAATCCTTCCCAAAAGATAATCAGCTGATATTTTATATTTAGCGCATAATTGATAAAGAAACGGTGTAGCAATCAAATATCTTCCTCGTTCATAATCAGCATAGGTACCTTTGCCAATATTAAGAATTAAAGCTATCTTTTCCTGAGTTAATCTATGCGTTTTTCTAAATTGTTTAAGATTTTGGGAAATTTTAACTTTATCAATATCTTTAGTTATTTTTTCATAACAAACATTATCAGTAAATCCAAAGACATAATCAAGAGAAACATGAAAATAATTACAAAATGTAATCAAATGTTTAATAGGCATTAATACGTACAAAGTCTCATAATGACTATATGTATATTTAGATATCCCTAATATATCCGCCACTTCTTTTTGCCGCAATCCTGATCTTAATCTTACTTCTTTTAATTTTAAAATCATTTCCTTCACCACAATAATTTTCTCATTAAATCAAAAATGAATAAATTCAAGTGCCAAAATACCGAGAATTTTGTTGACTTTGTGTCTAGTTGATTATATAATTTAGATATAAGCTAGGAAACTAACCATATCATAGCTTATCTTAAATCAAAAATAAATGAAGCTAGGCTTCACTAAAGGAGTGTAAAGAAAATGAGAATAGAGAAGTTAAAAAAAAGCTACTTAACAAGAAACATTATTATAGGAGTCATCGTAATAGCCATAATCACAACTCTAATACTAAACTTTACAAGAGCAAGATACAGAACTACACAGAGTATACCTCTAGTTAATGGGACTATCACATTTAATAATGCTGATTTAAATGTGATAGCCATGTATCAAGAGAGTGATGCTGGCACATATGAAGAGATAGATATTATGCCGTCAAGTGGATATGCAATCAATGAAGAAGAAAGTTATTGCAATGTAAATGGCGAAAAAGATGAAAATGCTATTTTATATACTAATACTTCTATTGAACACGTGATTGGCAACCTACAAAAAGGAAGTAAATGTTATTT
>CALVHY010000065.1 GCA_944329205.1 uncultured Bacilli bacterium
ATTTACAAAAAGGCACTAAATGTTATTTGTATTTTGATGAAGCTGTAGCCGCTGATTATATCCTTGCCAATAAAACGATCCAGGAAAGAACTGACTTCAGCACTGTATTAACTGAGGATACAAATGGTACGATCTACCAAGCCCCGGATGGTGAGGGAACAAGTTATTACTTTGCCGGTAACACCACCGAAAACTGGCTTTCATTTGCCGGATTCTACTGGCGTATCATCAGGATTAATGGCGATGGGACAATAAGAATCATCTATAATGGAACCAGTACAAGCACCACAGGAACAAGTACCCAGTTATCTAGCACAAGTGCCTTCAATAGTTCGTATAATAATAATATGTATGAAGGATATATGTATACAAGTGGCCAAGTACACGGATTAGGAACAAGTAGTACAATCAAAGGAAGAGTAGATGAATGGTATCAGGATAATATAGCAAATAATAGTGAATACACCAGTAAGATATCAACAACAATGGGATTTTGTGGAGATCGAACATCAACAACAACAAATGGTGGAGCACCAAATGATACAGGAGGAACGGGAACAACGAGAACCTATTATGGAGGAAGATATAGGTTGTATACAAATAAAACACCAACATATGATTGTCCTGATCCTGATAACGATCTATATACTGTCGATGGCGCAGGAATAGGAAATGAAGCATTAGCTTATCCGGTAGGATTAATTACCGCGGATGAAGTGGCCTATGCTGGAGGAGTATATGGATCAAATAACACAAGTTATTACCTATATACGAACCAGTATTATTGGACAATGTCTCCGTATTACTTTAACGGCGGCACTGCTCGTGTGTTCGTTGTGTATTCGTATGGCAGCCTGGACAACGACGCCGTGTATAGCGCGCTCGGGGTGCGCCCAGTATTAAATCTGAAGGCTGATGTGCAGTTAACGGGCAGTGGCAGTGCCTCTAACCCTTTCGTCGTAGTTTCCTAACGAGCAACTTTTTCTTGCTTTTTTCTTTATATATGTTAAAATAATGACTCGATTGGAGTTATTGTTTATGTTTAAAGTAATATTTGCTGAAATCCTGAAGCTAATTGAATGTGAGTTTAACAACAAGTTGTTTGATGAAACAACTGAAGCTTTAATGCAAGAAATGCCTGAAGATACTAGTATTGAAAGTGTTCGTCTTGCTGTAGCTCCCTTTATTTATCAAAGTCTAATAGAAATTCATCCTAGTTTAAAAGACAAAATAATAGTAAATGAAAATGAAACAAGTTTACTTAACTTAACTTTTTTTAACAAAGACGGTTTAGTAATATTCCGCCTCAAAGATACCATGTTAGAATATTTAATGGAGCTTATTTTAACTAATATGGCTGGCGAATCTAAAAGAATAAATCTCCATATAAAAGATGAAGAAAGTAAACTAGAAATTATAAACCAACAAGATGATAATGGCCTAATTACTAATTATGATCATGAAATAGTTTATTATGATGCTTTAGGAACCAAAATAGATAAAGATACGGAATTAGAAAAAGATTATCATTTTAGCTTAGAATTTTGCCTTCCTCTAAAGGATGCTCGTAAATATCGGTTAAATTTCCAAGAAAATGCTGAATTTTTAAACAGAAATCGTTATATTAACATTAATAGAAGTTATGAAGAAAATCTAAAAGATAACCTTTTTCATTCTCCCTTCAATATTGATGATCTTGAAATACATCTTTTAAGCGAACTAGATAAAGAAGTTGCCGAAATCTATCAATCACCATATCATAAAATGCCTCATCAAAAAACCGGTAAATTAGATTCTCTTCTTTCTTCTTTAAAAAATCTTCTTGGTGCTAGTGAAGAGATAATAATATCGGATAATTTATATCAAACTTTAAGCTATTATCTTTTTGATTTAACTAGTGGTTATTTATACAACAAAGGTATTATAATAAAAAAATTAAATGGCGAATATACCTTATATTATCTGCACTTAGACAATGATCAAATTATTGGCGTTCCAGAAATATTAACTAAAGAAGATGTAGATCTTATCTTTGCTAGTGAACCAGCCAACTACAATGTAATTGGTTTACAAGAATTTTTTGGTTTAACTCATAATCGTCATTAAAAAGTTGCATTTTAAAAAAGATAGTGATAAAATAATGACATAAACGTTGATTAAGTTTTAAGTAGTAACTATTAGTTCTTAAAAAGAGAAAAAGTAACTTGGCTGAAATTACTTTTAGATAAAAATAGTTACGAATTTCCCACTTAGGAGTTTTAATAGTAAGTCGTGCTATAAACGAAAGAGGGCTAGTTTACCTAGAATTTGGGTGGTACCGCGATTTAATTCGTCCCAATGTTCTAGGTTTTTTTAATATTTAAGGAGGAGGAAAAAATGGAAGAAAAATTACAGAAATTAAAACAAGAATTAGAAGCTAGTTTAAAAGCTGCTACGAAAGAAGCTGATATTTTAAATATCAAATCAAAATATGTTGGTAAGAAAAGTGAAATTTCCCATCTTTTATCAAGTTTAAAAGATATGAGTATTGAAAATAAGAAAAAATATGGAAGCCTAATTAATGATACCAAAAAAAATATGGAAGAACTAATTAACTCTCGCACCGAAGAACTAGAAAATAAAAGTAATATTACTTTTGACGATACCCTAGATTTTGAAGTAAAAGCAGGTTCTTTGCATCCCGTAACAATCATGGCTAAAAACATAACCGATGCTTTAAAAAGAATGGGCTTTACGGTTGTATCAGGCCCGGAAATGGAATCGGAATATTACAATTTTGAAGCTTTAAATGTGCCCAAAGATCACCCAGCAAGAGATATGCAAGACACTTACTTTTTAGATAATGGTATGCTTCTTCGAACCCAAACCAGTGACAATCAAATTCATGCGATGGAAAACTATGGAGCACCATTACGTATATGTGCCCCTGGCCGAGTTTTCCGCAATGAAGATTTAGATGCCAATCACGAAAACACCTTTCATCAAATTGAAGGTATGGTAATAGACAAAAAAATTACGATTGAAAATTTGCTTTATGTTATGCAAAATCTTTTACGCGAAATATTTAATGAAGATGTCAAAGTAAGACTTCGCCCGGGCTTTTTCCCTTTTACAGAGCCAAGCTATGAAATGGACATGTCTTGCTTAATCTGTGGGGGCAAAGGTTGTCCTACTTGCAAAAACAGTGGTTGGATTGAAATGGTTGGCAGTGGCATGGTCCATCCTGATGTTTTACGCGCTGGCGGCATCAATCCTGAGGAATATACCGGTTTTGCTTTTGGCTTTGGTCTTACTAGACTGGCCATGATGAAATATAAAATTAATGATATCAGAGTATTAAACAGTGGTGACATTCGTTACCTAAGTAAGTTTAATATCGAATAGGAGGTATTTATGTTAATATCATGCAATAAATTAAAAAGTCATATTAAAAATCCTGAAGACATAGATTGGTTAAACATATGGGATACTTTCACCCTTCGCACTGCCGAAGTTGAAAAAGTGGAAAAGAAAGGGGATTCTTTTGATAATGTCGTTGTCGCTGAAATCAAAGAATGCACTACCCATCCTGATAGTGATCACTTGCATGTCTTAAAAGTAGATGTTGGCGAAGATGAATTAATCCAAGTTGTCTGTGGGGCTCCAAACGTTCGGGTAGGCCTCAAAACGGCCTATGTCCGCGTTGGTGGCCACATTGCTAAGACCGAAATTAAAAGCAGGCCATTAAGAGGCATTTTATCAAACGGCATGTGTTGTAGTGGCCAAGAATTAGGAATTAGTGATAATCATGATGGTATTCTTGAGCTGCCACCTACCTGGATAAATGGCAAAGACATCAAAGAATATTTACCCATTGAAGATATTGTTGTTGAAATTGACAATAAATCCTTAACTAATCGTCCCGATTTATGGGGCCATTATGGGATTGCGAGGGAAATATGTGCCATAACTGATCATGAACTATTACCTCTTGCTCTTTTACCTATTAATAATGACAAAGAAAATTTAGATATTGTCATTAAAGATGATAACTTATGTTACCGTTATACCGGCCTTAAAATTAGTAATATAAAAAACAACCAAACTCCCTTAGATATGCAAATATTTTTATATTACGTTGGCATGCGCTCCATCTCCTTATTAGTTGATTTAACTAATTATTTAATGATGGAATTAGGCGAGCCTATGCATGCTTTTGATGCTAGAGTTGTTAAAAATATTGAAGTTGGCCTAGCTCGTGAAGGGGATACTTTTACCACTTTAGATGGCATTAAAAGAACCTTAAGCCAAGACACGTTAATGATTAAAAACGGAAGTGAATACTTTGGTATCGCTGGTATCATGGGAGGACTTGATAGTGAAATTCTTCCTGATACAACGAGTGTCTTTATTGAAAGTGCTTGCTTTAATGCTGCTCAAATAAGAAAGAGTGCTATTAAACTAGGTTTAAGGACGGAAGCATCCGCTCGATACGAGAAAAGTTTAGATCCTAACATGACCGACCTAGCTATTAAAAGACTAGCTTATCTTTTACAAAAAGAAAATCCGGATATGGTAATATCTTCTAATTTAACCGATGTATATCCGCATGTTTTAAAAGAAGAAGACATTATTTTAGATAAAAAAACCTTAGCTATTTATATGGGTAAAAAATTAGAAGATACCCTCGTCACAAACATTCTTGAAAAACTAGGCTTTAAAGTAGAAGTAAAAAATGATTATTACCTTGTTACCGTCCCAACTTATAGAGCAACCAAAGACATCAAAATTAAAGAAGATTTGATTGAAGAAATAGCAAGAATTTACGGTCTTGAAAATTTTACTCCAGCCCCTCTAAAATTAGATTTAACTATAGCGGAGCACGAGACTATTTATAATGAGGAATACGAAGTAAAGCATCTACTTGCTACCAAATACGACATGCATGAAGTAAATAGCTATATATGGTATGACACTGATTTATTAAAATCCCTAAATATTGAGAAGAAAAATGTAAGTGTTTTAGGAAAAGAAGCTAATAATATTCTTCGGGATGATTTAAGTTTTTCTTTATTAAACATAGTTCGGGAAAACTTTAAAAACTATGCCAAGTTTGATCTTTTTGAAATAGGCACTATTATTAAAAACAATGAAAACAAAAGAGTATTGAGTATTATTTTAACTGATAATGAATTAAATTTAGCCAATGTTTATAATCGCGCTAAAGATATTGTAAAATATATATTTAAGGTTTTAAAGCACCAAGATGTATCTTTCCAAAATAATGAAAATGAATATCCTTATTATGATAATGACTTAGGCAAAATTATTTTCCTAGACAACCTCAAGATAGGCACCTTAAATGTATTTACTAAAAGTATTACTAATAAAATAAGTAAGAAAAAATGTATTGTCACCATTGATATAGATTTTGACAAATATATTACTATTTCTAAACCAGCAATTATATCTCAAGAAATCAGCAAATATCCTGTTGTTGAACTGGATTATACCATTATTACTAATAATCAAAAATATGCTTATATTAAAGAGGTTTTATCTACTTTTTCTAGCAAACTAATTCAAAACTACAAACTAATCGAAGTTTATGAAAATAAATATTCAATTAGATATACGCTCGGAAGTTATACTAAAACGCTTGACCAAAAAGACATTCAAACTTTCCAAGAAAGATTTATTAGTCACATCAAAAATCATAATTTAAATATTATCGAATAATACCAAAGTGTTTATTAGACCAAAACTGACAATTCCTTTCTTTGTCATTAATGGTATGTCATTTTGGTATTTTTCATTTTTAGTATTGTCTTAGCTTTAAAAATTTAGTATAATTAAAACAGAATAGGGTGAAAAAATATGGAATTAGCCGACAATACCAAAAAAAGAATAATTTTAGGATCTTTAATTATAGTTATGTCTATTATAATTATAGGCATGAGTATTTCCTATGCTTATTATGTTAATACTGTAAACGAAGTTAATCCCACCAGTCAAGGAACCACATTTACCAGTGGAGAGCTAACGATGAATATAACTACATCCCAAAATATATCTGCTGATGCTGCTTCCTTAATTGATGATGCCGATGTGTTAACCGAAGCTGATTATACCGCTTTTAGTATAGTCATGCCTTCCTCTTCGGATGCTGATACGGCTACTTATCAGTTATATTTAACCGAACTAACTATTACAGATAACTTTAAAAGCGCTGATGTAAAATGGGCTTTATACAACGCCGATGCCACCAGCCAAATAGCCAGTGGTAATTTTCTAAATGCTACAACCGGGACTAATTTTCCTTTAGTAGATAATATTACGATAACTAATGGTGAGACTACAGCTTATCGCTTATATATATGGTTAAGCAACGATCCTATAGAAAATCAAACGGATTTACTAAATGGCTCCTTAAGTGCTAAAGTAGGATTTACCGCCACGACTTAGATATCCATCTAAGTTTTATTTTGGCCGTATTTAGTATTTAATAAATAGGGAATTTATGATATAATTAATCTAAACTAAAGGAGGTATACATGAGATTTATTGAAATAAAAAATTGTTACAAAGTATATAAAAATGGTGTGGCCGCGATTGCCGATTTAACTCTTAGTATTAACAAAGGGGAATTTGTTTTTGTTATTGGAGCTAGTGGTTCTGGGAAATCGACTTTAATAAAGATGTTGTATCGCGAAGAAAAGCCAACGAAAGGAACTGTCGAAATTGGGGGGATAAATGTCGGAAAACTTCGTAATCGTACCGTTTATAAATTAAGAAGAAAACTGGGTATTGTCTTTCAAGATTTTAAGCTTTTGCCTAAGCTTACGGTCTATGAAAACGTTGCCTTTGCTTTAGAGTGCCTAGGCATGAAAGGGCGGGAAGTTAGGCCCAAAGTTATTAAAGCCCTAGAGCATGTTGGGCTAAAAGATAAATTAAGAAGTTTTCCAAGTGAACTATCCGGTGGTGAGCAACAAAGAGTATGTATTGCTAGAGCCATTGTTAATAATCCCAAATTATTAATATGCGATGAACCAACAGGAAACTTAGATCCGAAAACTAGTAAAGGTATAATGGAAGTATTAGAAACCATTAATAAAAATCTTGGGACAACCATTATTATGGCCACTCATGATAAAGAAATTGTCGATCGCATGAAAAAAAGAGTCATAGTATTAGATAGTGGCGTCTTAGCCGAAGATCATGAGAAAGGAAGATATAAAGCCCGTGAAAGCATTTAGAATATTAGGCCGTAGTATAAGAGACGCAATTAAAAGTGTTTTTAGGAATTTTAGTCTAAGTATAGCTAGTATATTATGTACCACCATAACTCTAATTCTTGTTGCTATTGCCATAGTTATCACTGTTAATATCAATCATATTACCAAAAATTTAGAAGAAGAACTAACTATTGTTGTATATATCGAATCTGATACTTCCGATGAACGATTAGCTGATATTGAACGCGAAATAAATAATATTAGCACTGTTTCGCAAGTAACTAGCAAGAGTAAAGAAGAATGGCGCTTAGAAATGCAAAGTTACTCTGATACTTTAAATACTACTTTAAATTATTTAGAAGAGAATCCTCTTTTAGATTCCTTTATTGTTACGGTTTTAAATGTTGATGATTTAAGGCCGACTGCTCTTGAGATTAGAGAAATTGCTAATGTCGAAAGTGCTAATTATGGTGAAGGAATGGTTGAAGACATAATATCGGTTTTTGATATCATTCAAACAGTAACCTTAGCCATGGTCATTGCCCTAATCGTTGTTACAGCATTTCTAATTAGTAATACCATCAAGTTGACTATTTTCTCAAGAAGAAGTGAAATTGAAATAATGCGTCTTGTTGGCAGCAGTAACACTTCGATTAAATTACCCTTTATTTTTGAAGGTTTCCTATTAGGAGTATTGGGATCTATTATTCCGATAATTATAACTATTTATGGCTATTTAATTATGTATGAACAAATGAGTGTCTCTTCATCATTTAGCATCATTGAATTAGTTCGTCCTATGCCTTTTGTTTTATTAACATCCATTGTTTTATTATTAATAGGTTCCGTTGTTGGTATGTTTGGCTCAGCTCGGGCAGTAAGGAAGTACTTAAAAATATGATCAAGAAAATTTTAAATTATACCTTAAGAGCGATCTTACTTTTAACTATTACTATTAACATCTTCCCTCCTGCCGAAGTATATGCAGCTGAAGGCGATACTTTAGGCGATTTAAGAAGGGATTATGAAGAAAAATTAGCGGCCAAACAAGCTAACGATCAAAATATTGCTAATGCTGAAAATCAAATAGCGGCTCAAGAGCAAGCGATAAGAGAAGCCAACGAACAAATATCTCTAGCTGAGGATCAATATGATGAAGCTGAACAATTAATCGCCGAATCTAATGAAAACATTGCGGCCTTAACAAGTGAAGCTGAAAAAGTTTTACTGTACATGCAACAAATGCAAGGCCAAAATGCCTATGTGGAATATGTATCGGGTGCTTCCAGCATGACGGAACTTATCATGCGGGTGGAAGCTGTAAATCAAGTCACCGCCTACATCCAAACAACAACTACTAATCTTGAAGAAGAGATTAAGAAAAACGAAGAATTAAAAGTACAACTTGTTGAAAAACAAGCTGCTTTAGAAAAACAAGTTGTTGAATATGAAGCAACTATTGCTAAATATTATGACGATATCGCTGATTATGATAGTTATGCGCAAGACATTGATGCCCAAGTCGCTGCCGCCAAAGAAGATTATGAAACAAACCGTCGGATATGTATCCAAAACTTAGGTGAAGAAAACGTTAATGATAGTACTTTATTATCATCTTGTTCCGAAGTACCTGTAAATGGTAATTGGACAAGGCCTCTAAATTCCGGAGTTATAACAAGTTTAATTGGTGCTCGGTGGGGAAGGTATCACAATGCCTTAGATCTAGGAGGCAATGCTGAGGGTACTCCTGTATATGCTGCCGCTGCCGGTACCGTTGTTGCTACTTACTATCAACAACCATGTGGTGGTAATGAAGTGTTTATTTACAGTTATGTGAATGGTGAATACTATACTCATTTTTACTATCACTTATTAAGTTATAATGTCAAAGTTGGTGATGTTGTTGATCAAAACACCATTATTGGTTATGTTGGTGGAGGAAGACAAACTTCATCAGCCTATGGAGGTTACGATACCTGTACCACTGGGGCGCACCTTCACTATGGCATAACAAGAGGAAGACGTACCACTCATACTACCAATGTTTTAACCACTATTCCTGGTTTTAGCAACTATGTAGGTTATCGTTGGGCAAGTAGGGTAATATCATAAGCATTCATAAGAGTGCTTTTTCTCTGTACAAAAAGCTAAAAATAATATATAATTTAGATAATAAAGGAGATGTATGATAAATTATAAAAAAGCGCAGAAAAAAGACAAGCCCTTGTTAATAAAATACAAGTTATTAACCATCACCCCTTACCTCAAAGATAACAATGCTAAATTAAAAGCTATTGCCTGGGTAAGTGATTTTATAACTAATAATTATGCCTATTTTACCCTGATATATTCTTATTTTAAAATAATTGGGTGTTATGCTATCATAAATGGAAAATTAGATACGATTTATCTTACGGAAAAATATCGAAATAAAGGGATAGCCACTCAAATATTAAAACAAGAATCAATATCTCAAGTCGAAATAAAAAAAGAAAATCAAAAAATCTTATCTTTCTTTTTAAAAAA
Organism: uncultured Bacilli bacterium; assembly: GCA_944329205.1. Taxonomy (GTDB): domain Bacteria; phylum Bacillota_I; class Bacilli_A; order RF39; family UBA660; genus Caccenecus. Next base: position 9,741 of record CALVHY010000065.1, read on the forward strand.
TCATTTCCAACCTATCGAAACTAATCAAGATAATATTATTTTAAGGAGGAACAATGAAAATGAATGAATTTTTAAAACAAATAGCCAGTGATATTAAAAACAATAACCAAACCTATACCCAACAAGATTTTTATCATTTACTAAAATATACCGGAATAACTCCTGATAACTCTCTAGTTAAAGACATAGATTCCTTTTATGAGCAATTCCTAAAAAGCTTAAACAACTCTTTAGTTCGCCACATTCCAAGAAAAGTTGGCCATGATGATTACAAAACTTACTATTTAGGCTTATATGTTGAAAAACGTGCTGTCTATACGGAAAGCTGTAAAGTATACTTTCCTGTTAAATATGAATATATGATTAGTGCCCTAAAAACCGTTTTTTCTTACTTAATTAGAAATAGTATTGAATCTGTTGTTAAATTTCATGTCGTATCTACTAACGAAAACATAGTTATTCGTTTTTATCACCAAGAAGATGTCTTACCCTTTATAAATTATTGTAATAATAATTTTGTTTTAGATGATTTATTAGAAAAAGTAAATCCTTTTATTGCTACTATTTTCAAAATTGGTATTGTTAAAGATGATAATACCCTTGATACTTATAATGGCACCCTAGCTGCTGTTCTCGAATCATATTTTAATTACTTAAAAACCTATGATGCCCTAGACAAAATAAGTGATCTTCATTTTCTTGATTATCTTATTCAAAAAGCAAATAATGAAGAAAATGAAATCATTCGTTTCAATTTAAAAGCTATTGAAAAAAATATCAAAGCTATTTTAACAAGAACAAGCCCCCTAGATTAAAAAGTTCTTGCTATAAAAAGGAATGTGCGATAAAATAGTAAGGCATGGGAGAATTATGAAAACAGTCTTATTATATTTAAAAAGCTTATTAAAAGAAAATGACATTATTGTTCTTGCCACCAGCGGGGGACCTGATTCTATGTGTCTTCTTCATTTAATGTGTGAGTTAAAAAACGAGTTAAATTTAAAAATAATTGTTGCCCATGTCAATCATAAATTAAGATGCATCAGCAATGAAGAAGCTGCTTTTGTAAAAAAGACTTGTCAAAAATACAATTTAATTTATGAATATATGGAAATATTAAAATATAATAATGACAATTTAGAAAATGAGGCAAGATTAAAAAGATATGCTTTCTTTGATGAGCTAATGACTAAATATCATGCCCACTATCTAATGACGGCCCATCATGGTGATGATTTAATGGAAACCATTTTAATGCGTCTAACCAGAGGCAGTTCTCTTAAAGGTTACAGTGGTTTTAAAAAAGAATATGCTTATAAAAATTATAAAATTATTCGTCCTTTAATCACCGTAACTAAAAAAGATATCATCTCTTATATGAATACTTATAATTACAAGTATTACACTGATAGTACTAACTTTAGTGATAATTACACAAGAAATAGATATCGAAAAAACATTCTGCCTTTCTTAAAAAAGGAAAACGCTAGTGTTCATCACAAATATTTAAAGTTTAGTCTCGAATTAGATGCGGCTAATAATTTTATTGAAAGTTATGTTAAAAAGTTAATAAGCCAAATTAGTGATGATAATGGCCTTAAAATTAGTGAGTTAAAAAAGCTAGATTCTTTTTTATTAAAAAAAGTAATTGAATACACATTAAATAATATTTACATTGACGACTTATTTTTAATCACAGATAAACACACTAATTTAATTATCAATTTAATTAATAATCCCAAAAGTAATGTTTATCTTGATTTACCTAATAATTATCAAGCTTTAAAAAGTTATAATTATTATAAAATAGTTAAGATTAATAAAGAGTGTAATTACGAATATATATTAGAAGATCAAATATCATTACCCAATCACATGCAAATCAAAAAAGTTTCTAAAACCCTAGACAAATCTAATTTCACTATTCGGCTAAATAGTCATGATCTTACTCTTCCCTTAAGGGTTAGAACTAGAAAAAATGGGGATAAAATGGCCGTAAAAAATTTAGGAGGAACCAAAAAAATTAAAGATATTTTCATTGATGAAAAAATACCCCTTACTAAAAGAGGTTTAATCCCGGTTGTAACGGATAGTAATAATACTATTATTTGGCTTCCTGGTGTAAAAAAATCAAAATTTGATGTAGAAAGTGATGGAATATATGATATAATACTTTCATATGAGGAGGAATAAAAAAATGAATATAAAAGATGTAAAGAAAAACAATACTATTAGAAACTTTTTTCCTTATTTAGTATTGTTTATAATAATCATAGCTACTTTCTTTATTCTAAACTTAGGAGGAAGAAAAGTAAATGAACTTTCCACTGGTGAGTTATTAACTTCGCTTGAAGCGGGTGACGTAACCGAAATTACCATTATGCCTAAAAGCAGTGAATCTGTTTATTACATCACCGGTAAACTAGATGGTTATGCTAGTAATGAATCTTTTGAAGCTAAAGTAGTTGAAGCGGAAATAACTAACGTCTTAACTTTAGCGGAAGAAAATGACATTGCTGCTTATGAAACAGAATCAGATCCTGGTTCCAGTCCGGTTTTATACATTATTGTTAATGTTTTACCCCTAGTATTACTAATTGTCATTTCCTATATTTTATTTTCCAAACTAGCTAGTTCTAATAAAGGATCTATGGATTTTGGCAAGAGTAGAGCGAAACTTAGTGATGACAAACATCAAGCCAAATTTTCTGATGTTGCTGGTTTAAAAGAAGAAAAAGAAGAAGTAAAAGAGTTAATTGATTTTTTAAAAAATCCCAAAAAATTTCAAAAACTTGGTGCTAGAATTCCTAAAGGTGTCTTACTTGTAGGCCCTCCTGGAACTGGTAAAACCTTACTAGCTCGAGCTGTTGCTGGTGAAGCTAATGTTCCTTTTTTCTACATAAGTGGATCAGACTTTGTTGAGTTATTCGTTGGCGTCGGAGCAAGTCGGGTACGTGAGATGTTTAAAGATGCTAAAAGAAGTGCTCCTTGCTTAATATTTATTGATGAAATAGACGCTGTTGGTCGTCAAAGAGGCACTGGTTTAGGCGGCGGACACGACGAAAGAGAACAAACTCTTAACCAATTGTTAACCGAAATGGATGGTTTTGGCGAAAATGAAGGAATTATCATTATGGCTGCCACTAATAGACCAGATGTCCTAGATCCAGCCTTACTTCGTCCAGGCCGTTTTGACCGTCAAGTAACGGTAAGTTTACCGGACGCTAACGAGCGGGAAGCTATTCTCCAAGTTCATGCTAAAAACAAAATTTTAGCTCCTGATGTAAATTTAAAAAACTTAAGTTTACGAACTCCAGGTTTCAGTGGTGCTGACTTAGAAAACTTACTTAATGAAGCTGCCTTACTCGCCGTAAGACGTAATAAAGATGCCATTACCATGGATGAAATAGATGAAGCCACCGACCGTGTCTTAATGGGACCAGCTAAAGTAAGTCGTAAAATTACTGATAAAGAAAAACGTTTAGTAGCTATTCATGAATCAGGCCATGCTGTAATTGGCTTAAAACTTGAAGATGCGAATGAAGTTCATAAGATTACCATCATTCCAAGAGGTGTTGCTGGTGGCTACACCATGATGCTTCCTAAAGAAGAAAAAATTGGTATTATGACTAAAAATGAACTTAAGGCTCAGATTACCGGCTTACTAGGGGGACGGGTAAGTGAAGAGATGTATTTAAAGGAAACCACAACTGGTGCTAGTGATGATTTTAGAAGAGCAACTAACATTGCCCGGGCTATGGTAACCGAATATGGTATGAGTGATCTTGGTCCTGTTCAATACGAAGAAAAACAAGAAGGCGTTTTCCTTGGCCGTGATTATGGCAAATCCAAAAACTTCTCTGACAAAGTAGCTCATGAAATTGATGAAGAAGTAAGAAAGATTATTGACGAATGTTATAAAAAAGCTGAGGAAATATTAAAGGCTAACAAAGACTTAGTTTTATTACTCGCTGATGCTTTAGTTGAAAATGAAACTCTAACCAAAGAGCAAATTGACTCTCTTGTTACTACGGGCAAGTTAAATTCTTCTGCTAATGATACGGTTGAAAAAAGTTTGACCGAATTAAGAGAAGAAGCTAAAGCTCGAGGTATAAAAGGTTATTCCAAAATGACTAAAGAAGAATTAACGGAAGCCTTAAAAGATGAATAAACTGTAAGGAATTAATAATTACAGTTTTTTTCAATCGTAATTGCCTTCTTGCTTAATTTTTGCTAAAATATAAGTAGAAAACAATTGTTATTAGAAAAAAATAAGCAGGTGATTACATGGAAAATATAAGTAGAGTAGACAAAATTAATTATTATTTAGACATGGCCGAAGTAGCTTTAGAACGTTCTACCTGTCTTAGGAAAAAATGGGGTGCCATTATTGTTAAAAATGATGAAATAATATCCACTGGTTACAACGGAGCTCCCCGGGGACGCCAAAATTGTATTGATTTAAATTATTGTAAAAGAGAAGCAATGAACATCCCAAGAGGGGAACGCTATGAAATGTGTAGGAGTGTTCATGCGGAGGCCAATGCTATAATCAGTGCTTCTCGTAAAGACTGTCTTGAGGCCACTCTTTATATGGTTGGGATTGAAAGTCAAACCGGAAGTTATGTAACTCATGCCCGGCCATGTGCCATGTGTAAACGTTTAATTATTAATGCTGGCATAAAAAGTATTGTTGTAAGAAATACCAAAACCAAATACGAAATAATAGATGTTAAAGAATTTATTGAAAATGATGAATCATTAGAAGAAGTAATGGGATACTAACCCATTTTTTTGCTTTTAACATCTAGTAATTTTTATAAAAACATGATAATATTAAATAGTAAATATAATAAGGACGGGGATAACCTTGAAAAAAAGATTTATATTTGATGAAAATTTTATAAAAGATAAAGCTAAAAAGGGTAGATTAAAATGGTTAATTATTGGCCTAGCTGCTTTAGTTGTAATTATTGTTATCATAATTATTATTTTCGTAAGCAACAATAATGATCCTACCCCAGTTGAACCAGCTCTTCCTAATTATGAGTTAAAAGAGGAGTTAACTATTGAATCCGGCTCCTTATTACCCGAAGTTACCGATTATTTTAATGCTTTAGAAAACATTGATCTTAATGAAATAATTATCACTTATCCTGAAGAATTTGAACTTACCCGGGATACATCCTTATGTTCCCCTGAGGAAGAAGAAGCAATTTATAGTACGGAAGAGCCCAACTTTAATGCTTATGATTGTGTCCAAAGTTATTTAATAACCCCTGCTACTTATGGGATAACCATATCCTTGCAAGAAGAAGAACATACGGTGCTTTTAAACGTCTTAGATACTACTGCCCCAACTCTTACCTTAAATCCAGTTGAAATATATGCTGGGGAAGAGTACAGTTTAAGTGACTTTGTAGATACCTGTACGGATTTAACTGGCGATTGTACGATTGAATATTATTCCGCCGATACCGATGAAAACGGTAACCAAATTGATTATGCTAATATTACAGAAGTAGGTGAGCATGAAATTAGAATTATTGCCACCGATAATTATGGTAATATTACTAATCCTGTAAGTACAACTCTAAGTATTTTAGAAGTTGCAGGAACATTATATACTGTCAATTTTAATTCTAACGGTGGCACAGAAGTAAGTAGCAAAACTGTTAGTGAAAACGGCAATGTAATTAAACCAAGTGATCCTACTAGAGAAGGGTTTTCTTTCCTAGGCTGGTATTTAGGTGATGAAGAGTTTGATTTTAAAACGCAAATTACTAGTGATATAACCTTAACCGCAAGATGGGAAGAAATAAGTGAGGAGCCTAGCAACGAAGTTTATGTCACTAGCATCTCTTTAAACTTCCGAACTATCAGTTTAGATATTGGTGAGAGTAAAACCGTTACCGCCTCCGTTTATCCAACTAATGCTGTAAATCGCCAAGTTACGTGGAATAGTTCTAATCCTAATATTGCTACGGTTACTAGTGGCCTTATAACCGGCGTAAGTGCTGGCACCACGACTATTACCGCTACCGCGGGTGGTATTAGTACTAGTGTTCAAGTAGTTGTCTCTACCGGCTCAAGCTGTACTTATGGCAATACTACTTACAATCAAAATTATCATCTATCTGTAAATTTAACCCGTAATAACTGTGCTGTTAATCCTAACAGTAGTCCTAATGAAACGGTATCTGTCCAAGAATATACTAACTTAATAAATGATTTAAGTAATATGAATATTGATGCTACTGGCAATATTTATTATGACGTTACGCGCTTGCCAATCAAAAATACCGCTGGTACAGGTTTAGTCGGCTATCAAATAACCATTGATGTTGATGTTATCGACCCTGATAATCCTTATCGCATGATGAGTGCCAGATATATTATTACGGCAGATGGTGGAAGAGAATTTATAACGAATACTATTTGCAAAGACAATGTTTGTTTAGACGATTTATAATTCGAACCATTTGGTTCGTTTTTTAATTAAAAAAAAACGCAGACTAATCTACATTTTTCCTATTTTCTCTAAATCTATCTTTAGGATCTAGTATTTTTTTACGAAGCCTAATATCAGTTGGCGTAACTTCCACTAATTCATCATCTTCAATAAATTCTAAAGCTTCTTCCAAAGTAAACTTCTTTGGTTTTGTTAAAGCAATAGCCTCATCACTTCCACTAGCTCGTGTATTTGTTAAATTTTTATTTTTACAAGGATTAACATCCAAATCATTATCCCGATTATTAATTCCTATAATCATTCCCACATACACTTCTGTTGCTGCCTCAATAATCAAAGTTCCTCTATCTTCCAAATTCCATAAAGAATAACCTAAAGCTTTACCATTTTCCATGGAAACTAAAACCCCATTTTTTCTTCTTGCTATTTCTCCCACATAAGGCCTATATTCCAAAAAGTTTCTAACCATAACGCCTTCACCTTTAGTATTAGTAATAAAACTTGATCGATAGCCAATTAAACCTCTAGTTGGCGCGCTAAACTCTAAATGAACATAGTTATTTTCCTCGTTATTATTAATTAATTCCAATATTGCTTTTCGCTCTTGCAAATCATTTATAACTGTCCCTGCATATTCACTAGGGACATTAATAATTACTTTTTCAAACGGCTCGTATTTAACGCCATCTCTAACTTCTAATAAAACTTCCGGTTTTGACACTGCTAGTTCATATCCTTCTCTGCGCATATTCTCAAGCAAAATAGATAAATGCAGTTCCCCCCGGCCACTAACCTTAAAGCCTTCATTACCATCTAATTCACTAACTACCAAGCCCACATTAGTTTCCAATTCTTTTTCCAGTCTTTCCCTAATATGTCTTGTTGTCAAATATTTGCCACTTCTTCCTGCAAAAGGTGAAGAATTAACCAAAAAATTCATCGAAAGAGTTGGTTTTTCAATATAAATTGGTGGCAAAGGATCAATAATGCCTTTTTCACATATTGTATCGCCAATAGAAATATCAGGGGAACCAGCAATAGTTACAATATCTCCAAAGTAGGCCACCTCTTTTTCTACTCTTTTAATTCCTTCATTTACAAAAAGCTTACTTATTTTAAACTCTTCTACTGATCCACCATTTTTAACTAAACTGACAACTTCTCCACTTTTAATTTTCCCTTTATTAATCCGACCAATTCCTAATCTACCGATATAATCATCATAATCCAAGTTAGATATTTGCAGTTGCAAAGGATCATTTTCATTTCCTTTAAAAGGTTCAACATGTTTTAAAATTGTTTCTAAAAGAGGTTTTATACTATCACTTTCTTGATCTAATGCTAATTTGGCAATTCCCTCTTTTGCTATTCCATAAACGATTGGGAAATCAAGTTGTTCATCACTAGCCTTAAGCTCCATAAACAAATTAAAAGTCATATCCACTACTTCTAAGGCTCTTGCATCTTTTTTATCGATTTTATTAATAAACAAAATTGGTCTAATATTTTGCTTTAACGCTTTACTTAAAACAAATCTTGTTTGAGGCATTGGGCCTTCTGCAGAGTCCACCAAAAGAATAACGGTATCAACCGTTTTAATAACTCTTTCAACTTCACTTGAAAAATCAGCATGACCAGGGGTATCAACAATATTAATTTTAACATCTTTATATCTTATTGCACAATTTTTTGAATAAATGGTAATACCTCTTTCTCTTTCCAGTTCATTCGAGTCCATTATTCTTTCCGTCGTCTCTTCATGATTTTGAAAAGCCCCACATTGTTCAAGGAGGGCATCAACCAAAGTACTTTTACCAGCATCAACATGGGCAACCACGGCAATATTTATGATTTTTTCCATAAACATGCTCCTTTCTTTTTTAAAACTAGTATAGTTTATCACAAAGTTACCCTTAAAACAAGCCCTTAGTTATCATTATGTCTAGTTAGACCCCATCCTTTTTCTTTAAAGATAATATCATCAATTATTTTAGTAATTATTTGGTAATTTTCATTTTTATAAAACCTACTAGCGGCGATTCCCATTTTAATCTCATTTAATATATCTTCATTAATACATAAGCCCAAAAATGTTCTTACAAATATAGCTTTAGTAATTATATCGGCATACAACTCACCATCAATATCTTTATCTAAAATATTAAGTTGTAAAATAAAATCAGCCACAAGAGGATAAAAACTCATAAAAGATGACTCACTAAGCCACTCTTTTTTTATTACCGTCAAATCTAAATCATCAATTGTCCCCTTATCAATCAAATATGCTTCTATATCCGTTTGAATAGCAATTAACAAATATTTTTTCTCAATAAGTATTTCTCTTGCCTGCTTATCACTAACTTCCTTTATATACCTATTTAAAAGTACGGTATAATTATAAACTAAAAGATCGACTTCATTTAAATAATAAACATTTTCCTCTGGCATCATCACTTCTTTTTCTTCCTCATCCTCTTCTTCTTCATCCCGAAATTCCCCATCTTCTAAAAGTAAATTATAATACATTAATCTATTATAATTTAAAGCATTTTTTTGCCAATTATTTTTCGAAAATAAAGCAATATACCAATTAGCATTGGCAAAACTATTATCACTATCAAGCAAGTAAGCATCATTTAAATACGCCACAATAACTTTTATTTTTGGCACATCTTCATCATGTAAATCAAAATAAACTTCCACCAAGTAATCACTTAAAGATTTCAGTAAAACTAAAAGTTTCCTTGTATCTTTATTGCTACTTTCATATTTAGCAAGCAAACTATAAGCATTTAAAATAGAAGCATTTAACCCAAATAACCTTTGATAATCATTAATAGGTATTTCGAGCCCCAAATCATTATAAATACACATATTATGAATATAATCGGTTAAAACATAATTATAATTATCATTTCCCAGTTTATCTACCAATATTTTTTCGATCAACTCATCATCAACATCGATAAATCCCACCCCATCTTCATCGATATCGAATAATCCTTCATAATTATCTTCAAGTTTACTTAATTCTTCATCAAATACATAATTTAAAGAAAGCCCGAGTCTATTATTAATAATTCCCAGAAAAGTATAAAAAGCCTTCTCTAATTTACTTATTTCGACTTTATCCAAAGAAGTAACACTTTTATATAACTTAATAATATCAAAAAATAAAAACTCACTATTAACCATACCCATCTCTTTTCTATAGGTTACTATTATAATGATAAAGCTTCGAAAAAGCAAGTAAAATAAAAAAATCTAGCCTCAAACTAGAATAAAATAATGCTACAGCTTCTATTTACGCGAAAAGAAACGTCATTATCATCTTTTTAGTAAACCCAAGGAATTAAACTGTTAAGATGGGTTCTGAGCCAACTTATTGGTGTGAAATGCTTAATCCCTACCTTAATTATAGCATAAAACCTCAAAAATAGTCTAGCTAAATCATTGTAACTTACTCTAATATATGGTATATTTAAATCCTGGAGGTAAACATGGAAGAACAAATAATAAAAAACATCTGTAGCGAATTAAATATCAAAGAATATCAAGTAAAAAACACTTTAAAACTTTTAGGAGAAGGTGCAACCATTCCTTTTATTGCAAGATATAGAAAAGAAGCAACTAACGCCTTAGACGAAAACGAAATCAATCGCATTAATGAAGTATATACGTATCAAGTAAATTTATTAAAAAGAAAAGAAGATGTAATTCGTCTTATTGCTGAGAAAGGTCTTTTAACGGCTGAATTAAAGACAAGTATTTTAAATGCCGAAAAACTAGTCGATGTAGAAGACTTATATCGTCCATTTAAAGAGAAGAAAAAAACCAAAGCCACAGAAGCAATTAAATTAGGGCTAGAACCACTTGCCAAAGAAATATTTCGGGAAAACCCTCATATATTAGAAGAAGCTAAAAAATACCTAAATAATAAAGTACCAAATATTGACTTTGCTTTAGAACAAGCATGCTTTATTGTTGCCGAAAATATCTCTGACAATGCAAGTTTTCGTAAATCAATAAGGTATCATTTATATAAAAATGGCCTATTAAAATCTAGCCTTAAGAAAAATGCCCCAGATGAAAATAAAACTTATGAAATATACTATAATTATGAAATTAAAGCCTCTTATATCAAACCTCATCAACTTCTAGCAATCAACCGAGGTGAGAGTGAAGGTATTTTAAAAGTGGATATTACCTCTTCCGTTGAAGAAATAATATCATACTTAAAAAAGAAGCTAATTCACAAGCATAATCCTAAAACAACCGAATTATTAGAAAAAAGTATCACTGATGCCTTAAAAAGATTAATATTGCCAAGTATCGAACGAGAAATTAGAAGTGAATTAACCGAAAAAGCCGAATCCTCGGCCATCAAAAACTTTGGTCTTAATTTACATAATTTACTCATGCAACCACCCATTAAAAACAAAACCGTCTTAGGTTTTGATCCTGCTTTTCGTACTGGCTGTAAATTAGCCGTCGTATCACCTACCGAATCATTACTTCACATTGATGTTATCTATCCCCACGAGCCGAAAAATGACATTGAAAACGCAAAGAAAAAATTACTAGCTTTAATCAAAGAGTATAACATCGATATAATTGCGATTGGTAATGGCACAGCCTCTCGTGAAAGTGAAGCTTTTGTTGCCAGTGTGATTAAAGAGTCTACAAGACCGGTATCATATATTATTGTAAATGAAGCCGGAGCTAGTGTTTATTCTGCCTCAAAATTAGCTAGGGAAGAATTTCCTAAATTACATGTGGAAGAACGCAGTGCCGTATCTATTGCTAGACGTCTAATAGATCCCTTAAGTGAACTCGTTAAAATTGATCCTAAAAGTATTGGTGTTGGTATGTATCAACATGATGTAACCCCAAAGAAACTTGAAAGTGAACTAGAATTTGTTGTATCAACCGCGGTTAACCAGGTTGGCGTAAATATAAATACAGCCTCAAGAGAACTTCTTTCTTACGTTTCGGGCTTAAACAAAAAAATGATTGATAAACTTATAGCATACAAAGAAAAAGTGGGAAGTATTTTAACGAGAAGGGAATTATCAAAAGTATTTAGTGCGAAAGTATATGTTCAAGCAATAGGATTTTTAAGAATACCAAATGGTCCCAACATACTTGATAAAACCAGTATTCACCCTGAAAGCTATGAAGTGGCAAACAAATTACTAGAAAAATATAATTTGAAAGAAGCAGATATAGGAACACCAAGAATTAAAGAAACGCTAGAAAATATTGATTTAGCTAAAACTAGCCAAGACCTATCAACTGACAAATACACTTTAGAAGACATTATAAAATCTTTAATATCCCCCCTTAGAGATCCAAGAGACGATTTAAAATCTCCCATACTTAAAAGTGACATCTTAACAATTGATGATTTAAAAATTGGTATGGAACTAGAAGGAACCGTAAGAAATGTAATTGATTTTGGTGCTTTCATCGATATTGGCCTTAAAAATGATGCCTTAGTTCATATATCCCAAATAACCGATAAGTATATTAAACATCCAAGTGAAATATTAAATGTAGGCGATATTGTCAAATGTTATGTACTTGATATAAATAAAGACAAAAACAGAGTATCTCTAACGCTAAAAGCACCCTAAGCGCCCCAGCTATCGACCAGTTTTGGCACCTAATGTTTAAAAAGTAAACAAGAAATAAGCATTTTATTCAAGTAAAGTCTAAGCATTTAATGTAATATACTTGACATAAATAAAGTCAAAAATAGGGGCTCTTTGACACTAAAAAGTAAGTAAAATAAATTTTTTCACAAAAATTACAAAAAAAGTGTTGAAATAATACAATTTTTTTGATATGATTTTTACAGTAAAGGAGGTAAGACAATAGTTATGGAAAAGAAACAAACGATCTTGTTAACAGTTATTGCTGTAGCTACTCTATTAGTAGCAGTAGTAGGTGCAACATTTGCATACTTCACAGCTTCAACAGCTCCCGATGGCAATGCATCACCTGGAAATGTAACTACTGCAACTG
>CALVHY010000066.1 GCA_944329205.1 uncultured Bacilli bacterium
ATATACATGAAAGAGAGGTTAAATTTATAAATCAATGTATTACAAGAATGATAGATAAAAATAGACTAAAAGAAAGCATTGATTATATAGATTTAAAACAGGTAACTGATAGCAACCTGTTTTTAGAGAATGATATATTTACAAAAGCTCAATGGGGTAATGCTAAAAACATCTTTATGCTTTCAGAAAGAGGATATACAAAACTTATTAAATATATGGATGATGATAAATCTTGGGAAGTAATGGAAGAGTTTGTTGATAATTACTTTGCCATGAGACAGATTGTTAATTCCAATGAACAACTAAAAGCAAATTTATTATTATCAATTTACAACGGTGGACAAGAAGGAGTGTTAGCTAGTAAACAATTAACAGAAATAGAAGTTAAGGAAGCGACTGCTCCATTAATTACTAAAATAGAAATGGACAAGCCTTTAGTTGATTTTGCTACAACTATATCTGCTTGCTCAGATAGTATAGATATTGGAACATTTGCTAAAGTAGTTAAAGACGAAGGCATATCTATGGGAAGAAATAAACTTTTTGAATGGTTTAGATATAATGGATATTTAATGAAAAACAATGTTCCTTATCAAAAGTATATAGATAATAAATATTTTGAAATTATAGAATATACTTATCATACACCTTATGGGGAGAAATTAGGAACTAAAACTTTAGTTACTGGATTAGGACAAATTAGAATAGTTGAGAAACTTAGAAAAGAATTTGGAGAGAAATAAGAGGGAGGAGCAAAAAAATGTTACAAGATTTTAAAGGTTCGTATATTTATAAACTACAAGCTAAGGATTTGTATAGTGGAGAGTTAATTATTAAAGAAGGTAGGAAAAGAGAGTCGGTTTTAGATTACTCTTTAGGTACTAAGAAAATTCAAGAGGTTGCAAATCAAGTTTTACCTAAAACAAAAGCAGAAAAGCTATTTTTTGAAGGAGATAATGAAAAACAATTTACTAATGCTGTAGTTAGTTTAGGTTTTGATTATAAATTAGATGAATATAATAAAATGAAAATAGGAGAAGATTTATATTATAAACATTATCTATCTGATTTAACTCATAGCCAAGTTAAAGAAGCAGATGAGTTAGAGTATTTTGAAAACGGAGTCTACTCAGACACCATAGAACCTATTGAGGTTATTAAAATAGGTGCAGAAACCACTCTTACTAAGAAAGATTTACCTAAAGGGTTTAAAGTTGAAGAAGGTAGAATAAAAGTTACTTCTAATGGTTCTGATACTGTTTGTAGTTTAGCAGAATTAAGAAAGTTGCTATATACCAATGGCTTTAAGTTAACTTTTGAAAGAAAGGGCAAAAAATCAGAAACTATAGAATATGTAAGATTTATTCGTTCAGCAGGACAAGCTAGGCAAGGACAATGTTTATTTATAATTAAGAAATTGTACAAGCCTATGATGGATTGGTTGTTGTTAGGAATGAAATTTAGAAAAGATGTGTATATGGATTTAGCAGGAATAGAAGCCTATATATCTTTAGTATTTTCTAGTATAATAGACACTTTAGAGATTAAGCCTGAGAATATTTTGTTGATTGATGATTATGAAAGTCATTTTATTACAAAAGGAATGGTTACTACAAATAAAATAGTTGATGGAACTATGAGATTAGTTACAGAACCAAAGGACTTTAAGCAATCAAACTCGATTTGGGATGGTCAAAGTCTTATGGATGTGAGTATGTTTGAAGATAAATATTCAGATAAGGGTATGCTATTATTAAGAAATAGAATGTTTAAGAGTGCTTGTTTTAATACTAATATTCAAAAATTCTTTAAAGACAATAATATAACGGAAGTTTCTCAATTAAAAGGTATTACTAGAGCCACAAAAGTTGAAGATATTAAGTTGATTACGACTCCTAGTAGCATAAAGTATCTTAAATATGGAAGCTTTGATGAATTTTTAGACAAGCTAGAGAGTGAATTTGGAATCGTAAAATACGACAAACCAACGCATTACTTCGGTGGCTCGATGGTTCAAACTCACTATCAATTAATTAACACTTTAGAGTTTACTCCTGAGTTAATGGAAGAGTTTCTGCAACCTAGTATTGATTATATGATTAATTTAAAAACTGATACTAATTTTTTAAAAGAGCATTTAAAAATTAGTGAAAATAGTGATATTAAATTAACAGGTGAGGAAACCAAAGACGACTTTATATTTAAAATGTTAAGTATATGCCCTAGATTTGATGAGACTAAAATGTTTAAAGTTTTTAGAATGAATCTTGTTAAATCTTATTGTAAAAATATAAAAAGAGGTCATGTTTTGGTTAATGGAAACTATAGCACACTATTTGGGAATGCCTACGAAATGCTACAGGAAAGTTGTGGACTATTCAAAGGTGAGGGTATTCTTGAAATAGATGAAGTATATAATAAAAATTTCAGTTATGAAGAGGAGACAGTAAATTCAAGAAGTCCTCATGTGGCAAACGGAAATGTTTGGATAAGTAAAAATTGCACAAAGGAAAAGGCAGAGATTTTTGATAGATATTTTAATTTATCTAAACAAATTGTCATAATAAATAGTATGAATAACAATGTTTTAGAGACCTTGAGTGGAGCAGATTGCGATTCAGACACAGTTTTAATGACTAATAATTATATATTACTCAATTTAGCAAAAAAGAATTATGGTAAATATCTAACTCCAACTGGAAATGTGGGAGCGAGGAAAGTTAATAGATACTATACAGATGAAGAAAAGGCTAAGTTAGACACTGCTACTTGCAGTGATTTAATAGGAAGGATTATTAATTGCTCTCAAATAATAAACAGTAGGATTTGGGAAGCAGTTAAAAAAGGGGATAATGAAAAAGCAGAACATTTATATGTAATAACAAGTCAATTAGATGTTATGAGCAATCTTGCTATTGATAGTGCAAAAAGAGAATTTGATTGTGATTTAAAAATGGAGTTTGAAGCAATAGAAAAAGAATATATTTCGACTGACCTAAAACCTAAATTCTTTGAATTTATTTCTAAAGATAAGGGTAATAAGGTTAAAAAAGATAAACATAGATGGTATGAAACAAGTATGGACTATCTTTTAAACACCATTGAAAAAGCAAGTAGAAAAAGAGTAGGAAATGGAAGAGTAGATGTTGGTCTAAATTTAAGTCAATTAATAACTGATATTAAAGATAGTTCATCGGAACATTACAAGTCCAATAGAGTAGGAATAGAAAATATAATACAAAAAGGTTTAAAAATCAAAAACGAAATCAATAGTGTTTGGTCTGATAAGGAAAATAAGCCAGAAGATAGATTTTTTAAAATTAATCAACTTGACTTGGATTTTGAATATTACATTAAGAAAACCACTCTAAGACCAATAGATATTAAGACAATAATTCACAAAATAGAAAATAAAGAAGAATACTCTAAAGCTAGAAAATATATATTAGGTAAAATTTATAAAATTAAACCTCAAATTTTTATGGATATTTTCGTTAAAAACTAGTAAAAATAGCATTAAAAAAATAAAATCAGAGTACTCAAACCGTTGGTATCACTAGGTTTGTTATAATTTAAAGGATAGGACAAGCATAAACACCTCCATGCGAACTCCTATCCATTCCCTCCCCCTTATTTTTTTGAACAATATATTAAAATGGGGATTTTAATTCAAGGTTTATCCAACCTTTAAAAAAACGGATTTTAATTCGTAATTTCAAACTTGAAATATAAATAAATGATTAAAAAAATTAAGATTAAGAAAGTGAGTGACCTTTAATGGCAAAATTAGTAACAAGACCAGAATTAATAGAAAGAATTAAACCTTCTGT
>CALVHY010000067.1 GCA_944329205.1 uncultured Bacilli bacterium
TTACTTATCTGATCTTGAGTAAGCCAAATGTTTTCATTTTCTAAGATAACTTCAACTTTAATATTGTCATCCGATTCATATATCAAAATTTTATTTTCTATTACACTATTATGTTCCAATTTGATCACCCTCCTCATATTATAACGGAAATAGCAATAGTAAAATCACTATTCTCTTTTTCATTACACAATTTAATATTAATATGCTTATTACTAATCTTCCCTTTAAAATAAAACAATTTTTCTATTTTATTATTTCGTGTCATTTGGTACAACTTAGCCAATTGGTTAATCCCATATTTTTTTCTGAATCTACTCGATTATATATGATTTCTGCTGCAGTATTTCCAGTTATTGCATAATGCAATTTTTTTGAACTGTTTTAAAAAATTCTTTTGTTATCTCTGAATCTTTATCATAATCAACACTACAAAGTTGAATATATATCTGTAATTTTTTGATAAAATCTTCTCTCACTTGAACGAATATTTCTAATTCTTTCAAGAGTTTCTTCAAAATAATCTTCGCCAAATATATAATTAGGATTTTTTAATCTTTCATTATCCATAACTACACCCTTAATTATAAATTCTCTTAATATTTTAGTCGCCCAAATTCTAAAATTGGTTGCTTTTTTCGAATTCACTCTATATCCAACAGCAATAATCATATCAAGATTGTATATTTTGGGCTTTCTACCACTAGAACTTATGTCGGAAATTCCGACGGAAGTTTCTTCGCTTAATTCACCGCTATTTAATATATTATTAATATGTTCAGTAATTGTACTTCTTCCAACTCCAAACAATTCTGCAATCAAATCTTGAGTAAGCCATATATCATTATTGATTAACATGACCCTAACTTTAACATCATGATCTGCATCTCTATAGATTAAAAAATCGTGATTTGTTACTTGTAAACTTTTATTGCTCAAAGATTATTCTCCTTTCTATTATTTCATTTAAAATCATTTTTACTTTACACTTATTAATTATTACACTTATATTTCATATAATATCTTGATTCTGTTTCCATAATAATTTGAAATCCCAATTTTTGATACAAAGAAATAGCCTGATAATTCAACTTATATACCCATAAGTAAAGAGTAGAATACTTTTGTAATAATTGTTTTAAACAAGAAGTCCCAATTCCTTGATTCCGGTAATCTTCTTCCAAATATATTTCATCAATGAGCATGCCATCATCCTTTTTAGTAACAATGAGACATCCTACCGTTTGTCCTTCTAGTAAAATCATTTGTGCCTGTTCTAATTCTGTTTTTATTTCCGCTTGAACATAACCCTCAATCTTATCTTGCTCTTCTAATGTAGCACTATTTGCATACTCTAAAATATTAGCTAATTTATAACGTACTAAAATAGGGATATCTTCCCGGTAAGCCTTCCGCACTTCATACTTGATCATATTTGCCTCAAAAATTATTCTACTTTTCCAATTTTACTAAAGGGATACATAATAAAATTCGTCGTTCCTTTAATTTCCCTTCGATTAATTTTTCCAAAAGCGCGACTATCTAGGGAAACTATACGATTATCACCCATGATAAAATACTCATCCTCACCTAGTATTGTCTCTTCAACACTATAGGTGTTTCCATAGCCATATTTATCTTCAATTGCTTCCCCGTTGATGTAAATTTTATTATTAGTAATTTTGATAGTCTCACCAGGCAAACCAATAACTCTTTTGATTAGGTTGCTAGTATCGTCATCCAACTCGACAACAACAATATCAAAGCGATCAATTTTTCCAAGCTTATTTAAAAGCATAATCTCATTTCCTTCTAAAGTAGGATACATGCTTGTACCATTAACTTTTACCGGGGTAATAATAAACGTGCGCACAAATACAACAACAACAATAATGATTATATAAGGAATTAAACTTTTTAGCAATTTCATTTTTTAGCCTCCATTAATATATAAAATATAGTAGCACTTTTTTCTTATTTCTTCAATCTTTTTCTTAAAGCAGGAAAACTTCATTTCTTTATGTTTTCATGTATATTTTAAATTAACATAGAAAAAAACTCATCTTTAAATGAGTTATTCGCCTTTAGCATTAACGTTTCTTTCTTTAACACGATATTCTTTACGCATACCTTTAATAAAGTTAAGTTTAGCACGTCTAACTAAGCCTTTTCTTACAACGACAATTTTGTCAATAGTAGGTGCATTAACAGGAAAGATCCGGGTTACACCAATACCACCAGATTTTTTTCTTACGGAAAAAGTCTCGGATACACCGCTTCCTTTTTTGGCTACTACTAAGCCTTCAAAAGCTTGAATTCTTTCTTTCTTTCCTTCTTTAACCCATACATCAACACGTACAGTGTCGCCAACACGAAATTCAGGAATATCATTCCTCATATGACTTTTATTAATCTTATCAACTAAATTAGCCATACATACACATCCTCTCTATTTTATTTAACCTATAATCATAACTTTATTGTCATATTGTCAGCGGATTATATTTTCTTGGGTCTTGATAATTATAACATATAATAAGTAAAAAAACAATTAATTAACACTTTTTAACGTTACTTCATAAGCCCCGTTTGGACTTTCAACAGAAACTTTTTCACCAGCTTTATGGCCAATGACAGCTTTACCAATTGGGGATTCATTAGAAATTTTATTATTAAACGGATCCGCTTCTAGTGAACCTACAATTTTATATTCTTCATCATCACCAGGTTCATATTCTATAACGATGGTGGAACCAACATTGGCAATGTTTTTATCTTTGTTATCGATAATTTCACAATGCTCTAGTTTGTACTCTAATTCTTTGATACGGCTTTCTAATTGAGCTTGTTCATTTCGAGCGGCATCATAATCAGCATTTTCTGATAGATCACCTAGGGAACGAGCATATTTTAAAGCATTAATTACCTCTGGTCTTTTATTTAATTTTAAATCATTTAATTCTTGTTCTAATTCTAAATATCCTTCGGGGGTAAGCACAACTACGTTTTCGTTTTTCAAATTCCTTCACCTCACTTTTGCGTCTACAAAAGAATACTACAAATAATCATTTTTGTCAAATACTTTTAGTCGCATCATCGCATTTAAATTGATTTTAAAATCAACTTCTAAATAGACAAGCATTCTTGGATGTCTAGCTACATTAATTTCGTGCATGGATTCATCATACATTTTATTTATTTTTATGGTTATTGGTTCCATATCAGGGCCAAAAAATTCGACCATATCCCCAACTTTAAAAAGATTGCGTTCCTCAATTAAAACTAAATGATCCTGGTATTCTTTGACAATGCCTAGAAAATCTTGATTAGACACTTCTTCGCGCCCTAAATAATACTGCTCTTCATGAGTAGGTAATTTATGATAAAATTGAGGGACCGATTCACGGTTGGCACAACGATTAATTATATCGTTAGAATATAGTATGTCCTTTTTGGTTAAAGTATTACTTTTAATTTTGTTTAATAAGCGTCGATATTCATATATTATGGTAGCAATGTAATATACCGAACGCATCCTTCCTTCAACTTTGAAAGAATTAACACCAATATCGATCATGTCTTGTAAATAAATTGCCATATTTAAATCTTTTGGAGTCATACTAAATATTTCTTTTTCCTGATTTATATTAAAAGCCCAACGACATATTTGAGCACATCCGCCCCGATTTGAGTCTCTATTGGTTGTTACGTTAGATAAAACACATTTGCCACTAAAACTGGTACACATAGCGCCTTGAATAAAGCACTCTAAATCAAGTCCTGTTTTTTGTTTGATAAGCAATATGTCCTCGCGGCTAGCTTCTCTTGCTAAGACGATGCGTTTTACTCCTAAATTTTTATAATATAAAGCAGCTTCGTAATTTAAAATGCTCGCTTGCGTAGAAAGATGAATTTCCACGGGAATATTATTTTCTTTAATCGTTTTAATAACTACTATATCACTAGCAATAATAGCATCGACACCTATTTGGGCAAGACTAAATAAATAGTTTTTTAATCCAACTAAATCTTGGTTGTGAAAAATAATATTTACCGTAACATAAACTTTTTTGTTTAGATTATGAGCGAATACGACGGCTTCTTTTAACTCTTCTTGGCTAAAATTTATGGCATTAGCCCGTAAGGAATATTCATATCCGCCGATATATACAGCATCAGCACCATAAAGATAAGCTATTTTAAGTCGCTCCAAGTTTCCGGCGGGAGCAAGTAATTCTATCACTTTTATCTCTCCTTTATTCTAACAATAGTTTCCTCTTCGCTTAAATAAGTATAAGGATAATCGGTTTGGGGGTTAATTTGGCCATGAAGAATCGCCAGTATTTGTTCATCGCTTAGAAAAAGAGTATTTATTAAATGATACTTTATATTTGCTTCATTAAGATATGATAACCCATTAAAAGGTAAAGCCGTGTAAATAACCGTTCCATATTCGTTTTCAAGTATTTTAAAATGCTCTTTTAAATCATTAGTAAGATCACTAATTAAAGGGACATTTTTTTGAAAATAGGCATTATAATTAGTTATTAATAAGCGCCTAGAATACATTATATTTACATGGCCAAAAGTGTATACAACAAGAGGCTTTTTGGATGCGCGAAGAATTTCTTTTGTTTCCCTAATTGTAATATCCGGGCTTATAACTACACTATCTACATCATCTAAATAGGCATTTATACTTTCAAAGTTACAATTTAGATGGTTTGAAAAAAGAATAGTTTTTAAATTATTCGATGTAGTTTTTAAGACTTGTAAGATGCCTATATCATCAAAGACGATTCCTTCAATGTTCGCAGGAAGAGTTTTAAGTAGTTTTTTAAAATGAGCAATACCTTCATTATCAAGGAGGCGATTAAGATAAAGGTAGGCATGCTCTGCTTTAATTTCCTTTAAAGAAAATGGGTGCGGAAAACCAACAGTAAAGTCTTTAAGGGGAAAAAGGAAAGTAATATTACTTTCTTCTTTTAGTTTAGATATGATCGTTTTGGTTGTAACTAATAACAAATAATTATTTTTCATCTTTTTTTACACTTACCGAAAGGCCGTCACCAACATCATAAAAATTGGTTTCAAACTCTTCATTGTTTTCTAAAAACGTAATATAATTTTCAATTTTTTCGACTAAACCCCGTAAATTTTTTGATTCTATTTCCTGTGATTTGCCAACATGACCATGAAATTTTAAATTATCAGTGATAATATAACCACCATCCTTTAAGAAATATTTAAATTTTTCAAAAAACTTAATATATTGACCTTTGGCGGCATCAATAAAAATCATATCATATTTAACACCAGTTAGATTTACATCTAAAGCATCTTGAAAAACGACATTTATTTTCTTTTCAAAACCACATTTTTTAACATTTTTTAAACACTCCATGTAACGAGACTCATCTCTTTCGATCGTGGTTACAGTAACTTCCTCACCAACACTAGCCATAAGAATAGTCGAATAGCCAATGGCACTGCCTATTTCCAATATGTTTTTAATGTTTTTTTCTTTAATAAAACGCATAATAAATTTAATTGACTCTTTTTCAATTATAGGAATATTCTTAAGGGAGGCATATTCCTCCATTTCAATTATAAGTTGTTTCAAAAAAATCACCTCTTAATTAATTATATTCATACCACAAACCATTGTCTTTTAACTGCTGGGAAACAGCTTCGTGTTCGGCATTGGTTCTAGTAAAGTAAGTTTTGCCGTTTTTATCAGCGACAAAGAAATAATAATCGTGCTCCTCAGGATTAATTACCGCTTCAATTGACTCCTTACTTGGAGAGCAGATTGGACCTACAGGGAGACGTCCTGCCATAGCAGCCGGTCTAGTGTTATAAGCATTGACATCATTAATTTCACTCCAATATAAATCTCTGTCAGTAAAATCAATTTTCGCGGCATAATAAGTTGTAGCATCACTGCCAAGACTCCAGCCGGACTCTAAACGATTGTAAAAGACCCCGGCAACGCCAGCCCGATCTGTACTGGTTGCCCCTTCTACTTCGACAATACTAGCAAGGGTTAAAAGCTCATGGATACTATAGTTGCTGGCTGCTATTTCTTCTTCATATTCATTTAAAACTTCAGCCATACCATCAAGCAATTTTTCAATAATATCTTGAGGAGTACTATTTTGATAAAATTCATAAGTACTGGCAAATAAGTAGCCTTCTAAAGGATAATATATTTCTGGATTTAAGATGTCTTCAGATAAAAACCAGTAAGTGGAAATTAGCTCTTCAAGATAAGTAGGATCAGCTAGAAGATTTATAATTTCTTCTTGAGTAGTATTAGTCGAACTAGCAATAACCTCAGCATAGTCTTTTAATCTTTTTCCTTCAATAAATGTCAAACTATAAGTATTAGTATCCGTTTTAATATCTCCGGCATCAAACTTATTTAAAATTTCTTTTAAACTCATGTTGGGACTTAATTCGTAAATTCCCGCTTGTAAATTAAGACCTTGGTGAAGACCTGTATAGATGTAAGCCGCAATTTTACTTTTTATTAAGCCAGCATCATCTAAAGCATCTATAATATCTATTTTGCTTTCACCACTAGATACGGTAAAAGTAATTTTGTCTGTTTCGTTTGATACTTTGGATATCCCATAAAAATATAGAGAGATTAAAAGAATAACGATTACCAAAAGAACCCCGATAATGATAATTAACTTCTTTTTCATAATTCACCTTTATTCATCAGCATCTTCAATACTTGCAAGTAAGTTTTCAATTAAATTCCATTCTTCGCTACTTTCAATGTCTTTTAACTCTAAAGTATGGCCATCTTTGTTATAAGTGGCGGCATAGGTAATAATACTGCCAGTTTCATCTTTAGTATTATCGGTAAAAACGATGTAACTTTTCTTTGTTTCATCAGAATCAAAAGTAAATAGAATTTCGTACTCGATTGTTTTGCCACTTTTATCAGTTACTGTAAAGTAACGATTATTTTCTTCATTCATTTTTTTCCTCCATTTTAATAAAAGTTTCTAAGATTAAGACAGCCGCCACCCCATCAATTACACTTTTGCGCCTTTTTCTACTAATATTTGCCTCTAGTAATATATTTTCGGCCATTACTGTAGTTAACCTTTCATCGACTAAAATAATAGGAATATCAGTAATATTTTCTAACATTTCTTTAAATTTTAAACTTCTTGCGCTTGCAAATCCTTCTGTACCATCCATGTTTTTCGGAAACCCTAATGCTATTTTAGCAATAGTATATTCAGCTAAAATGCTTTGTAGCTTATTTAAAGCAAGATTATAATCTTCTTTGGGAAAACGGATTACAGTTAAGGGCCTTGCAATTAAACCGGTAGTATCCGTAATTGCTACACCTAAAGTTTTTGTTCCTAAATCCAAACCTAAATAGCGCATTTCATCACCTACAAGCACACGTTATATTCTAACAGATTTTCCTAAAAAAGACAATACTTACCATCAATTTCCAGTTTGACAAGAACCACGCCATACTACAACAGTATCACCATTTTCATCTACATCATAAGCATAACAAAGACTGGCATCTTCATTACATACAGCTTCCCTACAGTATTCACTATTATAATTCTCCATATTATTATTTGGTCTAAATAAAATAAGCAATATAATTTCTAATACTACTAAAACAATCATGACAATAAAAAATAATTGAAGACTAATTTCTTTTTTCATTTTACCACCACCAAATCCTAAAAATCATAAATACAAATAGTAAAAGGCAGGTGCCAAAAAATATAGCTTCATATAATTTAATTGTTTTATTATTTTTTTTAACTTCTTTTTTCTTCATAGCTCTAACCTCTTAGAATATTGTAACATAAACCAAAAGAAAACTCTATTCTTTTTTAGAATAAAGTTTTCAAACATTTTCCTTCGGAATCATTTATAACTCGCACCATCCGTAAGCGACTAACATTTCACGATTGGAATCATTTATAACCCGCGCCATCCATAAGCGGCTAACATGTACTACATTTCTTTGAATGCAATATAAATATACTATATTTTTATGTAAATGTCAATTAGTATATTCACCTTTAATATACTCGATTATTCAAAAATTGATACTACTTTTACGGGAATTTATTTGCTAGATTTAATGGTTGCTTGTGCAGCAGCAAGTCTAGCAATTGGAACACGATATGGACTACAAGATACATAATCAAGTCCTACACTCTCACAGAATTCAATACTAGCAGGATCCCCACCATGTTCACCACATACACCTAAATGAATATCGCCTCTAGTCTTCCTTCCCTTTTCTACAGCTATTTTAATTAACTCACCAACGCCTTCGGTATCTAATTTGGCAAATGGATCGGATTCAAAAATCTGTTTTGCGTAATAATCATTTAAAAATTTACCAGCATCATCTCTTGAGAAGCCATAAGTCATTTGGGTTAAGTCATTGGTTCCAAATGAGAAAAATTCTGCATATTCGGCTATTTTATCCGCAGTTAAAGCAGCTCTAGGTATCTCAATCATGGTGCCAACATGATAAGTAATATCACTACCGGCCTCTTTAATTAATTTATCTGCTTCTTCAACAACAATATCACGCACGAATTTAAGTTCTTTCTCATCACCAACTAACGGAATCATAATTTCCGGAGTTACTTTAATACCAACTTTTTCTACATTAATTGCTGCTTCAATAACAGCTCTTGTTTGCATTTTGGCAATTTCTGGATAAGTAACAGCAAGACGACAACCTCGGTGTCCCATCATAGGATTAAATTCCTTTAAAGATTCAACGCGTTTTTTTAATGCTTCAAAACTCATGCCTAAGCTTTCAGCTAACGGTTTAATTTCTTCATCGGTAGATGGTAAAAATTCGTGTAAAGGTGGATCTAAGAAACGAATAGTAACACTGTATGGAGCCATAGCTTTAAATAATTCTTCAAAATCTCCTCTTTGATAAGGAAGAATATCTGCTAAAGCTGCCTCTCTTTGTTCAAGCGTTTCCGCTGTAATCATTTTCCGAAAATTAAAGATTCTATCTTCTTCAAAGAACATATGCTCTGTACGACAAAGGCCGATACCCTCTGCCCCAAATTTACGTGCTTGAATAGCATCTCTTGGGGTATCAGCATTGGTACGAACACGCATTCTTCTTGCCTCATCAGCCCAAGTCATAAATGTTTCAAAGTCGCCACTAATACTTGGTTCTTCTGTCTTAATTAAGCCATCATAAACACGACCAGTAGAACCATCTAAACTAATTTCATCACCTTCATGATAAACTTTACCACTCTTAGTAGTAAGAGTTTTAGCTTCTTCATCAATAGAAAGTTCCCCACAACCAGATACACAGCATCTACCCATACCACGAGCAACAACCGCAGCATGGCTAGTCATTCCACCCCGAATCGTTAAAATTCCTTCTGCATGATTCATTCCTTCGATATCCTCAGGTGAAGTTTCCAAACGAACTAAAATTGTTTTTTCGCCCATTTTAGAGTGTTCAGTTACATCCTCAGCCGTAAAATAAATCTTACCAGCACCAGCTCCTGGAGATGCAGCAAGACCAGTAGCGATCACTTCACCTTTTTTTAGCGCAGCAGCATTAAATGTGGGATGAAGTAAACTATCAAGTTGGTTTGGCTCTACTTTTAAGAGTGCTTCTTCCTTGGTAATTAATCCTTCACTTACCATATCAACAGCAACTTTTAAGGCAGCAGTAGCTGTTCTTTTACCGTTTCTAGTTTGCAGCATAAATAAATGTCCATCTTCAATTGTAAATTCCATATCTTGCATATCTTTATAATGATTTTCAAGCGTTTTCGCAATTTTAGCAAACTCTTTATATACCTCTGGCATTGTACTTTCTAGTTTACTAATAGGTTCTGGTGTACGAATACCTGCAACAACATCTTCACCTTGCGCATTAATTAAATATTCACCATAAAGTTTAGCCGCACCTGTCGCTGGATTTCTTGTAAAGGCAACACCAGTACCGGAAGTATTACCACGATTTCCATAAACCATTTCTTGAACATTTACAGCGGTACCCCAACTAGATGGAATATCATTCATTCTTCTATAATAAATAGCACGCTCATTATTCCAACTTCTAAATACGGCCGTTACGGCTTCAATTAATTGAACTTTAGGGTCTTGGGGAAAATCTTCACCAGCAATTTTTTTATAAATCTTCTTAAATTCATCTGTTACTTCAACCATATCATCTGCGGTTAAATCCGTATCAAATTTAGCGCCTTTTTCTTCCTTTATTTCATCTAAGCGTCTCTCAAAACTTGATTTTGGATAACCTTTAACAACATCTGCAAACATTTGAATAAATCTACGATAAGAATCATACACAAATCTCTTGTTATTTGTTACTTCAGTAAAACCTTCTGCTACTTCATCATTCATACCTAAGTTAAGAACCGTATCCATCATACCAGGCATACTAGCACGAGCTCCACTTCTTACACTAACAAGTAATGGATTTTTCTTATCCCCAAGTGTTTTACCTGTAATACTTTCTAATTCATCTAAATTAGCATAAATTTCCTTTTTAATTTCTTCATCAATTACTTCTTTATCTTCATAATACTTATTACAAGCCTCAGTTGTAACTGTAAATCCTCTTGGAACAGGAAGTCCTAAACCTGTCATTTCGGCTAAATTAGCACCTTTACCACCTAATAATTCTTTCATGTCCTTGTTACCTTCAGAAAAAAGATAAACATATTTTGTTTTCATATTGCCTCCTTAATTTTATGGTATGGAATAATTATATCATGCATAAAGGAGTTGCACAAGAAAGAGCCTAAAGTTTGACAAAAAATAGACAAAAAACTCATCTTAAATGAGTTTTTAGCTTAAATATTACTTATACTAGCACGTTTATATTCTTCACAAAGTTGATCTAAATCTTTGATAAATGAGGCAATTTCCTCTTCCCCGGTAAGACGAGCTCCACTGGCATATTTGTGACCACCACCATTGTACTTGCTGGCAGTTTCATTAATGATGGGGCCATGAGAACGAATGCTTACTTTATAAACATTGTTTTTGGTATCTTCAGTAATAAATGTCCACACAATAACTTCCCGAATAAAATTAAAATTATTAATTAAATTAGCAGGCGTAGCTAAATCGACATGATATTCTTTGATTATATCACTAGGAATAACAAGATAACCAAGACCGTTTTCAGTTACTTGCATATTACTAGCTATATACCCTTGAAAACGAACTTCATTAATGCCTCGATCATATAAATAATTATATAAAGATGTAAAATCTATTTTACTAGCTTTAATTAAGTCATGCACTATAGCAAAAGTTTTATTAGTCGTATAAGGCAGCAAAAAGCGATCACTATCAGAGACAATACCAAGATAAAGATTACCGGCAATTTTAGTATCTAGCTTTAAAGGGGTTTTCAATAAGAGTTCTGCGATCATTTGACATGTTGAACAACTTGATTCATCAGTCCAATCAACTAAGCCTTTTATGTCTTCGGCGGGATGATGATCAATTTTTAAGATTTCTTGATAAGCTAAGTTTTCTATGCCATCGACCCGCGATATATTGGGAACATCTAAAACGATTAATAGGCAATCGGAAAGCTGTTCATTGTCAATTTTGTCTAAAATGCCATAGTATTTAAACTTGGATACCCCAAGCCCTACGGCATAAACTTCCTTGGTAGGAAAAGTTAGCCTAATGGAATCACGCAGAGCAATAGTTGAGGCGATAGCATCAGGATCAGGTCCGACATGTCTTGCAATAACGATTTTAGGATATTCTTTAATTTTCTTATATATTTTTTTGATAATACTATTATTAATGGGAACCACCCCTTCTATTTAATTAATGCATATGTATCAAGAGCAATCATGAGTTCTTCGTTGGTAGGAATGACATAAACAGCAACGCTAGATGTTTCTTGGGAAATTAAACCTTCGTTTTGGTCTAAATAGCCAGCTATTTTACTGTTTTTTTCGTGATCAACCAAAATATTTAAACAAGCAAGTTTCTTTAATACTTCTTCTCGAAATTCACGCGCGTTTTCACCAAGACCCGCTGTAAAAATAAGAGCGTCTACTTTGCCTTCTAACTTCACATAATATTTGGCAATGTAATCAACTATGCGATTGATATACATGTTATTAGCAAGTAAGGCATCATGATCCGATTCGGCAATAGCACTTTCAATGTCACGATGATCGCTATATTTACCACTTATACCTAAAAGACCACTTTTTTTGTTTAAAATAGTATCTACTTCATTTAAAGTAGCCCCGGTTTTTTCAAGATAATAAGGGATTATTGAGTAGTCTATGTCACCGCTACGAGTACCCATGATAAGACCAGCATTAGGGGTAAAGCCCATTGTGGTGTCAATGCTCTCACCGTTTTTGATGCAACAAATGGAACCGCCACTGCCAATATGGCAACTAATTAAATTAACGGATTTTCGATTAAGCTTTTCTTGCATAACTTTGGTGATGTATTTATGACTGGTACCATGAAAACCGTATTTGCGAATTTGATAGTCTTTATACCAACTAAGAGGTACGGAGTATAAATACTCTTCTTCTTTCATAGTTTGATGAAAAGCTGTATCAAAAACACCAACCATAGGAGTATTAGGTAATACTTCTTTAAAAGCTTTAACTCCTAAGATGTTAGCAGGATTATGAAGAGGCGCAAGCGCAGATAACGCACTTACCGTGTTGATAACATCATCATCAATTATGACGCTTGATGCATACTTGTCTCCACCATGAACAAGACGGTGCCCAACACCATCAATTTCATCTAAAGATTTAATTATGTTGTTGGCATATAATTCTTCAATTAAAAGGTCAATAGCAACTTTATGATCTTTCATGTCATGTTCTTTTTTGATCTTTGTGCCGTTTAATTTAATGCTATAGATTCCACCATTTAAACCTATCTTTTCAAAATTTCCACTAATTAATTCTTCTTCTTCTGGTAATTTAATCATATTAAACTTTAATGATGAACTACCAGCGTTTACTGTTAATATTTTCATATATTTCTCTCCTCTATGTTTCTATTATACAAAAAAAAAAAGAATATTTCTATCCTTTTTAAGCATTTTTATAATTCTTCGTACATAGCGACTAAAGTTATATCTTCAGTGATAGGTTCTAAAAAAGTAAATTCGGAATCATTTAAATACCAACCGACAAAGCGAAAATTCTCTTTAGTGGGAGCCATAGGCATTTTAGCAAGGGAACCAATATTAACCGTAAGAGGATCTATTGGGCTTCCTCCTTGGGTATCAAAAGTAACTGTAGCCGTTTTAATTACGGCTTCAATTTTTTGATATTTAGCAACTAAAACCATATTATGAGTTATGGGGCTTTTTAGATCTAATTGTTGATTGTGATACATCCAGGCTATAAATTCATAGCCCTCTTTAGAGGGATAAGCGATATCGCTTAAAAGATGGCCTTCCGTTATTAAAACATCTTCTATAGGGGTTCCACCTAGAGAATCAAAGCGAAGCGTATAAGTTGGCTCTCTTAGCTGTTCCCAGTGGGCCGTAAGAGTAATATTAGTGGTAACGGGAGTGGTAAAATCAAATAATTCAGTATCTAAATACCAACCTAAAAATATATAACCGTCTTTTTCGGGATCGCTTGGTTTGGTAATGTTTTTTTTTAAACCGGTTTTTTGGGGTGCAATAATACTACCACCATTAGAATTAAATGTTACTTGATATCCATCCTTTTTTAAATAAAAATATAAGCTTCCTGCCACTAAGAAGATGAAAAAGAAGATAATAACACTATATTTTATAACTTTAGCCATTTAAATACACCTTTTATTATTATGTAAAAATAAAGTTTATTCATACTATTTTTTACTTACATTTAAAACTAAACCAAGGCTAATTAAGCTGATAAGCAAACTAGAACCACCATAGGAAAAAAATGGGAGAGTTACCCCGGTAACAGGGATTAACCCAACAACTACGGCAAGATTTAGGGATGCTTGAATAAATATGCCAAAGGCAAGACCAAAAGCTAAGTATTTTTTAAATAAATCGCTTGCTTGCAAAGCTATTTTTAACATTCGATAAAAGATGAAAAAGAAAAAACAACAGACAATTATTACACCTAAAAAACCAAATTCTTCACTAATGATTGAGAAAATAAAATCTGTTTGGGGTTCAGGTAAATAAAAATGTTTCTGCCTTGAATTTAAGAAGCCTTGGCCAAGTAATCCTCCTGGCCCAATTGCATACAGGCTTTGAATAATTTGATAGCCACTTCCTAAAGGATCACTCCACGGATTTAAGAAAGATACAATTCGGGCCATCCGGTAAGGAGCAGCAATAATTAAAGCTACAATACCAGCTAAACCCAAAACTCCTAATTTGACAAAAAAAGATATTTTAAGACCCGAGACGAAAATAAGAGCAATGAGAGTAAGAGCCATAACCATCGCGGTACCAAAATCGGGTTCTAGCATGATAAGTAAGAAAAACAGTCCAATAACAAGGAAAATAGGCAAAGCTCCTTTTTTGATGTCAGTCATATTTTTTTGGTTACGAGCTAAGTATTTCGCTGTAAAAATAATAAGACCTAATTTGGCAAATTCACTCGGTTGTACGCCCAATCCACCAATGCCAAACCAACTTCGGCTGCCATTACGGATCGTACCAATGCCGGGGATTAAAACGAGAATAAGAAGAAGAAAACAAAGTCCTAGGATAAGATTAGCTCTTTTTTTTAAAAAATTAAGATCAATCTTACTTGTTAACATCATGATAAAAATTCCTACGATAAAAAAAAGGCTTTGCTGTCGCACATATTTAAAAGCATCTTGATACTTAAATTCGGCCCAAATGCTACTCGCCGAATAAATCATAATTATACCAAAAATACCGATGATAATTACACTTATTAAAAGATAATAATCGATGTGTTTTTTCATATCATCACCTAACAAATTTTATGACAAGAAAAAAAATGTAGAACTTCTACATTTAGAGCCAAACACCATAAGTAATCGCGGCCATCGCTAAAATTAAGCCGGCAACCCAAAAATATCTGACAATATCTTGCTCATTCATTCCTAACACTTCAAAATGATGATGCAGTGGGGCTCGTTTAAATACCTTTTTATGGAATTTACGAATGGCAATAATTTGAATTAAACTACTTAAGGTTTCAATGACAAATACGCCCCCAATTACCGCTAAAGAAAGCTCGTGTCTGGTAATAATAGCAATTGTAGCTAAGGCTGCTCCTAAAGATAATGAACCTAAATCACCCATAAATACTTTGGCAGGATGAGCATTGAAGACTAAAAAGCCAAGAAGGGCCCCCGCGAGAATAAAGCAAAATATAGCAACTTCTTGATATCCATCCATCCAGCCAGCATTCCAAGAAATCAGACCAAAAGCAAAGAAAGCAATCGCTGATAGGCCGCCCGCTAAACCATCTAGGCCATCCGTAATATTAACCGCGTTGCTGCTGCCGACTAGTAAGAAAAGAATAAATAAACCAAAAGTCCAACCAAGAGGAATGGTAATCCCAAGACTTGATATAACTAAATCAGAATTGCCACCATTACTCATGAATATGTAGAAAAAGATGAGAGCTATAATCATTTGGATAAGTAGTTTGGCAACAATACTAAGGCCTTTGTTATTATGATATTTTATTTTTAAGTAATCATCAATAAAGCCTAAGATAGCATAGGATAAAAAGACAAATATTAGAATGATTAAATTATGCGAAATTTCAATACTATCATTAAAATACAAAAGAATTAAAGCCACAATAGTTGGAATGATGAAAATTAAACCGCCCATGGTTGGAGTGCCCTCTTTTTTTAAGTGACGTTCACCAATATAATGACTAACATATTGACCGATATGAAACTTTTTTAAAATAGGAATTAATATTACACCTGTAATAATTGCTAAAATAAAACCTAATAAAATAGCCATCGCCGCTTTAGCAAGTATTAACATAACCCACCTCTTCCTTTTAGATTATTATACTACTTATTATGGCAAATTTCCTTACTTTCAGTCTCGTTTTACATTTGAATTGACGTTTAAGCTAAAAGTAACATTATCGTTTCACCCCAAGCCACATAATAACCAGCACTAGGACTCATATATATTACGGTATCACCTTCACCTGAATACTCAATTTTATAATTTTTTAAAGCTTGGGCTGCTTCTTCTTTTTTTAGGCCAACAACATTAGGGAGAATACTATATTTTTTATCTAGCCAAGTATACTCTTTAGCCATTCCTTCTTTACTCGGAGCTATATCTAAAATATCAATCGCTGATAAAAGGACATTTCTAGCAATGGGAGCTGAGACAACTCCACCGTATTGGGTTACGCCTTTGGGGTTATCAATAGCTACATATACAACTATTTCAGGATCATCCGCGGGCATAAAACCCATAAATGATAAAATATAATTGCCATCTAAATAAGAACCATTTTCAACTTTTTGAGCAGTACCAGTTTTGCCCCCTACTCGATAATTTTCTATATAGGCATTTTTGCCACTGCCATTTGCCACAACACTTTCCAGGGCATATCTAACAAGACTACTTGTTTCTTCACTTATAACTTGTCCCGTTAAATTAGGTTCTACTTTTTTTATTAAACTATTTGTTTCACTTTCAAGATAGGCGCTAACAATGTAAGGAGTATAAAGCTTACCCCCATTTATGGCGGCTGAAACGGCTCTTATTTGTTGAACAGGAGTCACGCTTAGGCCTTGTCCAAAGCTAGTAGTCGCTAGTTCAACGGGCCCCATGGCAGCAGGATCAAATAATATACCAGTGGATTCGCCATTTAAATCAATCCCGGTTTTAGAGCCAAAACCATAAGCATCTATATAATCCATAAGCAGATCAACCCCTAGAGTTTGGCCAATTTTTACAAAACCGGGATTACAGGAGTTTTCAACTACTTCAAGCATAGTTTGAGTGCCATGCCCCCCACTTTTCCAACAATGAATGGTGGAACCATCAACATTTATGGAACCACTATCGGTAAAAGTATCTTCAAATAAATTTATCGTTTGTTCTTCTAAGGCGGCCGATAAGGTTATAATTTTAAAAGTGGATCCGGGTTCGTAAGTCATCCAAATTGGTAAGTTACGATTAATTACTTCGGTTGTATAATCTTGATAGTTGTTACTATTAAAATTGGGACGACTGGCCATGGCTAATATTTCACCGGTATCAGGATCCATGGCAACAATTAGCCCTTGTTCCGGTTCGTATTTAGCAAAAGCATTATCAAGTTCGTTTTCGATGGCCAATTGAAGGTTAATATCAATTGTTAATTGAAGAGTAATACCACTGGTAGGTGCTTCATATACTTCGGTAAGCTCTAATTTGTTTCCTTTGCCATCGGAAAAATACTTAATTGCCCCATCGGCTCCCGTTAAGTACTCATCATAATAAAGTTCTAGGCCGGATAAGCCTTGATTATCAATGCCAACATAACCAAGAACATGGGATAAAACCGTTTCATAAGGATAATATCTTTTGCTTTCTTTTAATAAATAAACCCCGTCATAGCCTAGAGCATCTATTTTTTCGGCGGTGGTATAATCTAGGCCTCTTCCTTCAGGGTGGACTCTTTCAATAGAGGTAGATTTGGTCACATGTTTTAACATATCTTGATAATCAGACTCTAAAATATCCGCTAAATCTTTAGCAACATTTTGGGGATCATCAATTTGACCGGGAACGACAACTAAAGAGACAGTAGTAATATTGGTTGCTAATACCTCACCATTACGATCGACGATTAAACCTCGATCAGCTTTGATCGGAAGTTCTCTACTCCAAAGACTTTCTGCGAGGGTATTTAACTTTTCATAGGCAAAAACTTGAATATAAAATACTTTAATAATGACGGCTAATAAAATAATAATACTTATGATAAAAACAAAACGAATTCTTTCATGAATTAGACTAAAAAACATAAGCTTCACCAATAAAACATATGCAAAACAAAAAAAGTTAGAATAATTCTAACTAAATTATCAGCTTATCTTGAAATTCATCATGGCTATATATACTTTTTTGATATTTTCTTTCTTATCATGGTTCATATCAACAAAATTAATATGTAATTGATAACCACTGTCGAAGCTAAATAACAACTCTACTTTTCCAGGTTTAAAGTTAATGGCACTACTAGATATCGATGTATAAGGAAAAATATGAATCTTCTTATAATAAACAGCTAAAGTGTCCCGATCAAATAAAACCATTTTCTTATTAGTAAATACCGCATAATCTTTGCTGTTTTTGTAACTCATCAAGATTGTTTCATTACTTTCAATGTATTCTTTGACATAATCAGGAAGTAAATCGGTTGCAACCTCGGTTTTAAAATCAAAATACTTAGATAATTCTTTAAATTTAATATATGACATAGATACACTCCTTTAGATCAAATTTATATAATCAATTTAATGAAAAGAAGGAATGTATTGCAATTCCTTAACTTTCAGTATTTAATATGTAGGCACTATTATTTTCACCATATGGAATTTCAGACCAAGCAAGTTCATCTTCAAAGATGAAGCGGTTGTCATAATTTACGTAGGTGGCTAATATAGGGCCTTTGATGTCATTATTGGTGGCAATGGTAACGACACTAGCGCTTGGATATGAAGCTAAATTATCAGGATTATATTCAATTGTTACGGCAGTTCCCCAACCAGCTAAAGCTAAAGTAGAATTGGTAATTGTTACATTAGAACTAGCAATGGAAACAGATTTTCCTCTAGCTTCACTTACATTAACACCATCTATTGTCGCATTTTTTACCCCATGAATGTTAATGCCACTTTTTCCACCAATTACTTTTATATTGCTTACTTTATAATCAGTAATGCTGCCTGAAGTATTTCCTGATATTTTTAAAGCATCTAAATCAGTGGAACTAATAATGGTTAAGTCACTAATAGAACCATTTTCTTTAACATATACACCAGCTTGACCCGAAATAGGATCGCTATTAACTTGTAAAA
Organism: uncultured Bacilli bacterium; assembly: GCA_944329205.1. GTDB lineage: Bacteria > Bacillota_I > Bacilli_A > RF39 > UBA660 > Caccenecus. The sequence goes on from CALVHY010000067.1 coordinate 19,054, forward strand.
TGGTATTATCAACAGATGTTCCTTTTAAATTAATTTTATTATTAACTTCTAAGTGTCCTAATTCATAAGTACCATCACTTAATATGACTGTAGTACCAGCTGGTAGAGATGTCAACAACTCATTCATAATACTAGTTAATTTATTAGATATAGTAACAGTAAAACCGTTGGCAATTACTTGGGCGTTACCTGTGTTATTAAAGGATGCATAAACATTCCCGTTAGCATCTACGCCTTCAACACTGGAACCAGCTAAATCAGCTTTTACATTATTTAAATAGACTATATTGGTATTATCAGTTCCAGTTAAAGTAATTCGGCCTTTATTTAAACTAACATTAGTTAAAGTCGTGGTAATACCTTTTTTATTAACATAAATAGAACCTGAATAATCATCATTGGCATCTTTAGGATTAATCTCTATATTTGTTAAAGTGGTGTTATCACCCATAATTTCAATAGCTTTATTTGTTTCATTTTGAGCTATTAAAGTTAAATTATCAAGTTTTACATTATTACCCCAAATAGTTACAAAGTTTTGGGTTGCCAAATTACTATTTATAACATCTTCCCCTGCTTTTATAGTTACATTTCCTTCACCAACAATAGTTAAATTACTTGCGGTTATTGGGAAGAACCATCCGGCTTGGCCACCTTCCGTAATAAACTTATCACCTTGATATAAAGTATAGGTGTTTTCTTTAATAAGCCAGTATTGATTATCAGCTTGGTTATCAATAGCTGCTTTTAATTCTGTATCATTAGTAATAGTAATGATATCAGCAATATTTTTGTTAACCATAATGGTTACTTCTGTTTTGTTTCCAGCGGCATCAGTGGCAATAATGTGTCTTGTGCCATTAGCAATTTTTTGACTGACAGCATTGTTAACTATCTCACCATCAAGGCCTTCAACACTAATTAAATGGGCATCTCTAACTGTGATATTTAAATTTTTATTATGAAGATAAATATTTTGTTCACTGTTATAAGTAGCGTTATCTAAACCACTAATTTTAGGAGCTGTCTTATCAACTTCAAAAATTAGTTCTTCACTTTGATTATAAGCAGCGTCCCTAACTACTAAAGTGTAAGTACCATCAGTTAAAGTATTTTGGGTTAATGCTTCTAAGCTTACTTCTTCATTATTTAAGAAAATAGTTACATCGTTTTTATCGGTAATATTGATCAAAGATGTATCGTTAGTGATAGCATTATTTTCAAGACCGCTTACACTTGGAGATTCTTGATCATCAAGAATGAGGGCAAGAGTAGCTAAAGTATTTGCTAATTCTTCTTTTTTATAACTTTCTTCTAAAGCTTCAACTAAGGCTAAAATTCCTTCGGTTTCTCTAAATGATCTAGCGTCATTTAAAGTATTGATATCAGTAGCACTTTCGGTTTTTTGCTGTAGGCTTTCAACTAAGGTGGCAGCATCTATAGTGTCTTGAACAGCACTTAAACTATTTAGTAGATTAGTTTTGGTATCACTATCAACTAAAGAACTAACTAAAGCGCTAGCTATATTGACATCTTCTTGGGTAAAAGTGGTTTGAGCCTTGGCAACTAAAGCAATAGCATTAATCGTATTTTGAACGGCTTGCAAACGACTCGTCAAACCAGTTTTATCATCACTAGCTTCTAGGGCATTAACTAAAGTTAAAGCACTATCAACATCCATTTGGTTAAGTGATTCTTCAGCTTTTATAACCGCTTTTAGAGCCTCTTCATATGATGTGTCTATGTCCGGCTCAGTTGGCGTACTTGGCTCTGCAGGTTCACTTGGAGTGGTTGGCGTACTTGGTTCTGCAGGTTCACTTGGGGTTGATGGAGTACTTGGTTCTGTAGGCTCACTTGGGGTATCAGAACTTTCTGTTTGATCATTATTCGTGGTGCTACCTACATTACTGCCTCCATTATTACTACCAGTACTTGGTGAGTTTACATCTTCACCTTCTTGGCTATCATCATTCGTATTCTCGTTGTCTAAATTTTCATTGTCGTCATTTTGTGTATTATTATTAGAGTTATTATTATCATTTAGACTCTCGTTACTTGGATTAGCGAATACGAAAATACCTAAACCAACGATAAGAATAATAACAACAGCTAAAATAATACCTTTTTTCTTATCCATAATTAAACCTCCCTAATTTCGACAATTTTATTATATCATTTCCTATCATTTAAGCAAGAAAATTATGAAATCTTTACAATATCTTGACACAAAAAATAAACTAGAAAGCTGCTAGTTTATTTAAAGGCCATATTCTAAAAGAAATTTTTCCAATTATTTGCTCTTGAGTAATTAAACCAATGGTGCGACTATCTAAGGAATTTTCACGGTTATCTCCTAAAACGAAATACATACCCTCGGGTATAGTTTCATAACCTAAAGAACTTAAGTCAAAATCTTCATAAACAAAATCTTGGGTAAGATAGTTTTCAAGGTAAACCTCTCCATTTATATACAAAGTATTATCGCGAATAGAGATTGTATCATTAGGTAGACCAATAACTCTTTTAATTAAATATTTTGTGTCTTCATAGCTAAAAGAAATAATATCACCACGATCTATGTCCGTAAAGCGATACTTTAACTTGTTTAATATTAAGACATCACCACTAATTAAAGTATCTTCCATGGAGTCTCCTACTACTTGGGTAACTGATAGAACATAAAGCATTATTAAAAGAATTATAATAATAACTAATATTAATTTAACAAAATCAATAATAAATTCGCGAATGCTTAGCCAGTCCATTTATTTCACCTTCTATTTAGTAAATTCCCTTAAAGTATTTAGCGTATGACCATTATAAATCCATATTGGAAAATGAATACTTACCTTTTTAGTTTCCTTAAATAATTCTTCTATAGCCCCACATATATTATTTAAAATATTATCATCTTTAATTTCAAAGCCACAATAAAAAATTAAATCTTGAAGAAAATAATGAATGTCGGGGGCAAATAGATGACTTTCTAAAAAATTTAAGTATTCAAAAACTTCTTCTTTAAATAAATTGAGATTATATTTACCAAAACTAATTATTTCTTCTAAAGAATAAAGATAAAACTCAATTTCTTGTCTTAATTTTAAAACATCTTGATAATAATAGTGCTCAAGAGATATTAAATAATTTTCTTTTTGGTATTTTATAATTTTTACTTTGTGATTTAATTTGGGACTTTTTTGAATATATTTTTTGATAGTAGGAAAATCATAAGTAAATGAATAATTTTTTAAAATACTAAGAAAATTAGAGATTGGTAAAGTATTATAGACTCTTGCACAGCCTAAAATGATACTATCAAAAATGTCTTGGGTAGCATATAACTCTTCATCTAATAAGTTCATAGCCATTTTGACATAATTATATATATCAGGATAAATATAGTATTTGTTGTTTTCTAGTCCAATTAAATAATTAGCCCTTAAATTTTCAAATAATAAATAATCAATGTAGCCATTATCCTTTTTTTCTATTTCGCCTTCTAAAAGATTTTTTAAAATATTTATTTCTTCGAGACTACTTAAACGTAAAATGTGTTCAGGATCTATTTTGTATAAGTAAAGAAGATGATTATAAATTTCTTTTCTAGTTATTTTAGTATATTCTTGAGCAAGAGGCTCTAATCTTTGATAAAAGGCATAAACATTTTCTTTGGGACTATTTAATAAGTGCTCTTTTAAAGTCATGATTGATACTCCTCTAAAAGTTTTTTGTGAATACCAGGTTCAACAATATTAATAGCATTAATAGCATTTTCTAAACTAATTTTAAAATTACCTTTATAAAAAGCATTTTCAGCTTTGATTAGGCCTAATTCAACATCTTTGTGAATTCGATATCTATTGCCATAAACGATAGCTGCTTCCGCCATTTTGGCCGTTTTAACAGCTTCTTTGGTCGTATTATAAACTTTTAGGGTTAAATCTCTAGCCGTATCAACCCTTGTGTTTAAAGTTTTAATAGAAATTGGTCTTTTATCTAGTTCTTGCATCATTATAGTGATGGCTTCAGCTGCCTCCGATAACTCAACATAAAAGTTTTTGGGCGTTACAGGAAGTTTGTAGGATTTTATGTTTTCTTTGGCTTGATTTAAAATGTGTTTGATTTCGTCTAATTGCTCACGAGCACGTTTTTCGTCTTCTTTTAAGCTGCCTAAACTGCGCAATGTTTGCTCTAGTTTTTCCTCGGTTTTTAAAAGTTTATTATTTAATATTTCCATTTCTTTAGAAAGACGGGAAAAAGCGTAAAGGTTTTTTCGATGCATTTCAATAATGCGGTGATAATCTTCTTTGATATCCGCGATTTCTTTAGCAATAATATCAAGAATGGCAATCTCCTCATCACTTAAATCGTAACTGTATTTTAAGTCGTCTATTTTTCGATTTAGATCATTACTTATTTTTTTGAGCTTGGTAACTTTGATTAAAATGCTTCTTTGATAATCTTCAAATAAACGTTTAGATAATCTTTCTTTGTCAAAATTGTGATATAAAGAATCAAAATAATCAAGAATAGTTTTTAACTCAAAAACACTATCTTCCAAATTAAGAACGTTTAATCTTCCAAAAATATCATTTATTTTCTTTTCTGATTCTTCAATATTATAATCAATATTTAAATAATCTAAATTATAACCTTCTTTTTCCATCTTAACAGTAATTTTTTTTATATCTTCAATTTTATCAGGGATAAGTTTTTTACCCATGATAATAATAGATGGAGCTTCTTCAATGACGACTTTTAAATTGCCCACGGTATCATCAATAGCTTTAACAATTTTCCCGACCTCAGTATACTCGTTTTTATCCATAGCTATTTCAAAAGCACTAAAAAGTTTATCAACATTTTCAAACTGAAGTTCAATGGGAGTTTGTACTTCACTATAATCAAACTTATTAGCATTGTATTTGGTTAAGATAGAGCGATATTCACTTTTAAGTTTAGTAATTGTTTCCCGGTTTTTTTCTTCACTTAAAGTAATTTCTTTTATTTCATCTAATAGAAAGTTGGATTTGGTTTTAACATAAGCTATTTGCAGCTCCAAATGGGCTATTTTGGGTTTTAAGGTTTTATAGTCTTTGTCTTCGAAAGCATTTTCGATTTCAATTAAAGCATCCGTTATTTTGGGAACTTCAACTTCTTTGATTTCTTTTAAACGTTTTTGCCAGTTGTCGTATTTTTTTTGCATTGCCTCATTATTAATTAATGCTCCAACTTTGTTTAATTCGGAAAGAATAGAGGCGCCAATTATGAGGTTTTTGTCTCTTTCAAGATTGGCTATCTCGTCTTTATACTTATTGCGTTCTTTTTTGTTGATTAAGTTTAAAACAACTATAATTAAAATAACGGTAAATATATAATAAAGAATACCAATAAAAATAAAAGTAGTTCTTGACATACAATTCACTTCCTATCATAATTGTATCACATAATAGGGTTATTTGTCGAGATAGGGAAATTAAAAAAATAAAAAGAAAGTTTAGTTTTCACTTTCTTCTAACATCGTAGTAATAAATAGACCATAGCCAGTTGTAACATTATCAGTAATAACATGAGTAACAGCCCCGATTAATTTTCCATTTTGAACAATAGGTGAACCACTCATGCCTTGAACGATACCACCTGTTAATTTTAATAATCTTTCATCTGTTACTTCAAAAGATATGTTTTTGATTTCACTATTTTCATTTATTTTGGTAATTTTAATTTGAAACGGTTCGACTTTTTCTTTTTCTAAAACAGTATAAATAGTAGCTGTACCAATTTTTACTTCGTCGGGAGTAGCAACCGAAATTAAATTAGTGTCGTCATAAGGATCAGTATAGGTTCCATATATCCCGTATTTAGTGTTTTTTATGACATCACCATAGGTATAGCCGTAATAAAACTTGGCATTTTTACTTCCAGGATTACCGTTAGTGCTGGCATCAATACTAGTTATTTCATTTTTAAAAATAGACCCGGTTTTAACTTCAACAATTTTAGATGTATTAGATTCGATGATTTCATGGCCTAAAGCTCCATAAGTATTGGTGCTTGGATCAATGAAAGTAAGCGTGCCAATACCTGTGATACCATCTTTGACATATAGGCCAGTTTTATAAAGTCCCTGCTCTAAAAATAAGGATATTTGACAAGTTTTTTCTTTGTTTGCCCTTAAATAAGTAATGGTAATTTCATCACTATTTATATAACTTTCTAAAGCTTTAGATAAATCTTCAATTGATTCAACTTTAATATCTTCAACTTTAGTAATAATGTCCCCTTCTACTAAATCTGATTTATGATACTTACCATTAACTTTATAAAAGCCAATAACCATTACTCCGTTGGTCTTAATATCAATCCCAATTGTTTTACCACCTAAAATAACCTCTGAGGAATAAGCTAAAACATTTAAAGGACTTAAAAATAATAAACATAAAAAAACTATAAATTTTTTCATACTAACCACCATTAATAGTATGGATAATTTATAGTTTTAAACGCTTACAATAATTGGTTATTGGCAATATTTGTTAATACTGCCGGCCAAAATAAAGACGGTACTTCGCCTCTTTGTTACAAACAACGCAGTTAGTGGTAATTTTTTCATCGGTAATTAAACAACGACTTTTCATACCAAATTCATCTTTAATTTTGTTTTCACAAGCTACACTTCCACACCAATTGGCTTTGATAAAACCTGATTTATTTTGGGCAATTTGGGAAAATTCTATCCAAGAATTAGCTTCATAAATCATGCTATCTCTTCGTTTTAAAGCTTTATTATACATAGATTTTTGGATATCAATAAATAATGGTGCTAAATGAGCAACAACTTTATCTATAGGGTATTTAACTTTCGTTAAAAGATCTCTTCTTACAACGGTTACTTCCCCGTTTTCTAAGTCTCTTTTACCTATTTCAATACGAACAGGATATCCTTTAACTTCAGCCTCACTAAACTTAAATCCTGGAGTTTTATCGCGATCATCAATCTTATAAGATATTTTTTGATCTTTTAAATTGGCGGCAATAGTTTTAGTAACGCTTTTTATTTCCTCACTATCTCCAATTGGAATAATCACTACTTTGATCGGAGCAATATTTGGTGGCAAAACAAGTCCTCGATCATCTCCATGAACCATGATCAAAGAACCAATCATTCGGGTAGTAACGCCCCAACTGGTTTGATAAGGGGTTTTTAATTGATTATTTTGATCTAAAAATTGGATACCAAAGGCTTTGGCAAAACCTTGACCAAAATAATGACTGGTTCCATTTTGAAGAGCTACCCCATCATACATCATTGCCTCTAGTGAATAAGAAGCTTCAGCCCCAGCAAACTTTTCTTTTTCGGTTTTTTTTCCAACAATTACCGGGATAGCTAAAACATTTCTTTGAAAATCTTCGTAAACATGAAGCATTTTTAAAGTTTCATTTATTGCCTCTTGTTCGGTTGCGTGCATCGTATGACCTTCTTGCCATAAAATTTCTCTACTTCTAAGAAAAGGTCTAGTTGTTTTTTCCCATCTTACAATTGTACACCATTGGTTATAAAGTTTAGGTAAATCCCGATAAGATTTAATTATTTTTTTATAATAATCACAAAATAATACTTCACTAGTTGGTCTGACGCATAGTCTTTCTTCTAATTTGTCACTGCCACCTTGGGTTACCCAAGCAACCTCAGGCGCGAATCCTTTGACATGCTCTTTTTCGATATTTAATAAAGATTCAGGAATAAACATGGGCATTTGCACATTTTCATGGCCTGTTTCTTTAAATTTTTCATCTAATATTTTTTGCATCTGCTCCCATATTGCATAGCCATAAGGACAAATAACCATGCTGCCTTTAACACTAGAATAATCAACTAAACCGGATTCTTTAACTACATCGGTATACCATGCAGCAAAGTCTTTATCCCGGGGTGTAATAGCTTTTATCTCACTCATTTTATTCCTCCACTTTAAAATCTACCAATTCTTTATTTTCGGTTAAAATTTTATTTACTTTTTCGGTGGCTTTATTTAATTTTTCACTGCAATATTTGGCTAGTTTCATAGCTTCCGTATACTTTTCAATGGCTTGATCTAACTCAACATTACCACTTTCTAATTCTTTTACAATTACTTCTAACTCTTTTAGAGCATCTTCAAATGATTTTTCCATTATTTTCCTCCTCCTTAAGCATATTCTAATTAATTTTTTTTATGGTGGCATCAAACTCACCAGCATGTAATCTTACATGAATTTGATCATTTACTTTTAAGTCTTTACTGCTTTTGATAACTTTCTTATCCTTGGTAACTAAAGAGTACCCTTTTTCAAGTATCCCTAGGGGATTAACTAATTTTAAAGTATTAACAAGCATTTTATAATTATGATCACTCTTTAAAATAATATTCTTAATAGAACTATATAACACTTTTTCAAAAAATTCTAATTTTTCTTGCTTTACTTGATAAAGAGCCATAGGGTTTTTGAGAACATAAGATGATTTAATGCTATTTAAGCGAAGGCTGTAGTTTTCTAGCATCTTATGAATAAAATTATTTAAACTATCAAGCATATTATCTAATTTTTGTTCTTTTATTTCATATAAAGATAAAGGGTTTTTTAAAATGTAAGCATTTTTAATATTGTTTAATCTTAATTGACTTTTATGTAAAAAATTGGCCATAAACTCATTGGTGCGAATTTTGTAGGTATCTATTATATGGATTATTTCACTTACCGTTGGTACAGCCATTTCGGCGGCGCCAGTTGGGGTTGGAGCCCGTAAGTCGGCGACAAAATCAGCGATAGTAAAATCTACTTCATGACCTACAGCACTAATTATAGGTGTTTTAGCATCATATATGGCACGAGCGACTATTTCTTCATTAAAGGCCCATAAATCTTCGATCGACCCCCCACCACGGCCAACGATTAAAACGTCTAAGGCATATTTACCACTGTCGGCTTCTTTAATTTGTCTTACAATATCGGGTGCGGCATCTCTTCCTTGGACGAGGGCTGGAAAAAGAATGGTTTCGGTAGCAGGAAAGCGTCTTGCAATGGTAGATAAAATATCTTTGATGGCAGCACCGGTGGGCGCGGTAATAATGCCAACTCTTTTAGGTATTTTAGGAATGGGCTTTTTATGAGCATCAGCAAACAGTCCTTCCTTTGATAATTTTTCTTTTAATTTTTCAAACTCGATATATAAAGCGCCCAAGCCATCAACTTCCATCTTATCAACATAAATCTGATAAGTTCCCGCCGAAGGATAAGTTGATATGCGGCCTTCAACAAGGACATTCATGCCATCTTCCGGTTTGAAGTTTAGAGTAATAGCACTCGAATAAAACATGACTGCACTAATTCTTGAAGTATCATCTTTTAAGGTAAAATATAAATGCCCTCTTGTATGATTTTTAAAATTGGATATCTCTCCTTTTAAATATACTTTTCTTAAAAAGAGGTTTTCATCAAACATACTTTTAATATAGGCATTCAAATCTTTAATACTTAAATATTTATCATTCATAAAGCCACCTAAACATTTTCTTCTTTCACTACTTTATCAAGTATAGCATTAATCATTTTTCTAACGGAATCATCACTATATTTTTTGGCTAACTCGACAGCCTCATTTATGACGACAACTAAAGGAGTATCGGTATATTTGAGCTCGTATAAAGCTAGCCGAAGAATAGAGGCCCCGGTTTTATCAATTCGCGATATATCCCAGTTTTTCATTTTACTATTAGCTAACTTATCGAGTTTTTCTTGATAAGTTACAACCCCATAGACAATATCTTTTACAAAATCATTTTCTACATCCATATTGTCTTTTATAATATCGTCAATATTACATTCAAGGTGATTACTTTTCATCAAATCATATTGATATAAAATAATCATTATTTTTTCTCTTAACTCACTTCTTGAAGCCACAAAAATCACCTGTTTTAATTATAGTATAATTTCTTTTAGTTTGCAAGAAACTAAAAACAAGTTTTTTACTACCAAAGAAATTATTTTAACTTTTTAAGTTCAAAAAGAGTATTTATGGCTTCTAAAGGCGTCATGTTAAGAGGATCAAGAGTTTCAAGTTTGGCTCTTAAAGGATCGGTTTTTTCTTCTTCAAAAGTCATAGCAAGTTGATGAGTATCCGCTTTTTTAGTTAATTTTTTTTCACCATTTTCATAACTGTCTAAGATATCTTGGGCTCTAGCTAGTAATTCTTCAGGCATTTTAGCAAGTCTAGCAACATGAATACCATAGCTTTTATCGGCAGGGCCATTTTGGACTTTGTGTAAAAAGGTAATCATGTTCCCCTCTTCTCTTGCAGCAACATGAACATTTTTAACATTTAAAAATTCACTTTCTAATCTAGTTAATTCATGATAATGAGTTGAAAAGAGAGTTTTACATCTTATGTTTTTAGCAACGTATTCCAGGATAGCTTCGGCTAAACTCATACCATCAAAGGTGGCTGTACCCCGACCTAATTCATCAAATAAAATAAGACTTTGTTTAGTGGCATTTACAATTGCATTCCTGGCTTCTTTCATTTCAACCATAAAGGTTGATTCCCCACTTACTAAATCGTCGCTAGCACCAATACGGGTAAATATTTTATCTATAATTGGCAAGTTGGCAGATTTAGCTGGAACAAAAGAACCCATTTGGGCCATAATTATGATAATGGCTAATTCACGCATGTAAGTCGATTTACCACTCATGTTAGGACCCGTGATTAAAAGAATGTCCGTGGTGTTATCCATGATGACATCATTGGGAACATAAGTATCTTGACTTACAGCTTCAATAACCGGGTGTCTTCCTTCGATAATTTCAATTTTTGATTCAGTATTTAAAGTAGGCTTAACTAAATTGTATTCGGTACTGCAAACGGCAAGCGAAATTAAAGCATCAATTTCACTTATCACCTCGGCTGTTTTTTTAATATTTAATACTTCATCCTTGACTTTATGGCGAATTTCATTAAATAATTCATATTCTAATTCAAATATTTTTTCTTCAGCATTTAAAATTAAAGCTTCTTTTTCTTTTAACTCCGGGGAAATATAGCGTTCATAATTAGTAAGAGTTTGACGTCTTTCCCAACCCCAAGCTGAATTTACATTTTCCACTTGACCTTTTGACACTTCAATATAATAGCCAAATACTTTATTAAAACCTACTTTTAAGTTTTTAATACCCGTACTTTCTTTTAATTTACTTTCAAACTCGGCAATAAAATCTTTGCCGCCGGAACGAATGCTTCTAAGTTCATCTAGGTCCTTATTATACCCGTCTTTAATTAAATATCCTTCTTTAACACTAAGGGGAGGATTTTCATAAATACTTTCGCTTAATAAAGTAAATAATTCATCATGGGTATCAAAAGTATAGTCTAAGTTAATTTCTTTGATAATGTCTAAAATACGGGGTAAAACACTTAGGGAATTTTTTATTTGCAGTAAATCGCGGGCATTTAAATTACCACAGATAACTTTGGCACATAAACGCTCTAAATCGTATATTTGGTAAAGAAGATTACGCAGTTCATCAGTTTGCATAAACCAAGTGTTGAAAACTTCAATTTTGTGATAACGATTTAGTATTTGTTCTTTGTTTCTTAAGGGATTTAATAACCATGATTTGATTTTTCTTGAACCCATGGCCGTTTTAGTTTTATCAAGTAACCATAAAAGAGAGTAAGTTCTTTCTTTTAAACGGAGGGTTTGGGTTAATTCTAAATTTCTAATAGTATGAATATCCATTTCTAAATATTCACTTTTATTTACAATTTCTACTTGAGAAATGTGGTTTACATCCTTTAATTCCTTGATGACTAAATAATAAAGTAAGTGTCTAATTCCTTGTTTTACTCTTACATCTTCAACAGAATTAATCAAGTGTTCATAACCACTAGTTAGATAATCAGGAGAAATTGATACTTCAAGGCCATAAGTGTTTTTTAAAGTATGTATTAAGGCAGCATCATTACTGTTTTCTAATAAGACTTCTTTAATGTTTAAGTGTAATAGTTCATTCGTGAGGCTTTCTTGGTTATGGGCTAGACTTAAACTTTTTAGTTCACCGGTGGAAATATCAGCATAAGTAATTAAATAAAGATAATTTAAATCAAGAACACTGGCAATGTAATTGTTTTCATGTTCGTTTAAAGATTCTAAATTTATAACCGTCCCTTTTGAGATGACATCTACTACTCCTCTTTTAACCGTGCCCTTAGCATTTTTGGCATCTTCTAATTGTTCACATATAGCTACTTTATAACCTTTATCAACTAATTTTTGAATGTAAGGTTCAACACTGTGGAAGGGTACTCCACACATGGGAACGCGCTCTTTTAAACCGGCATTCTTACCGGTTAAAGTTAGTTCTAACTCCCGGGAGGCAATAATTCCATCTTCAAAAAATAATTCATAAAAGTCCCCTAAACGATAAAATAGTAATTCATTTGGATATTGATCTTTAATTTCCATGTATTGTTTCATCATTGGACTTAATTCGTCTTTGTTTACTTCATTTCTTTTCATATTAACCTCTTTTACTACTTCCCTATTATACCATTGTTAAATTTTTTTGCAAAGAAAAAATGTGGGAATTTAAAGGAATCCCACTAATGAAAATTGAAACATTCCCGCCCATATATAAAAGAAATAAAGCTATATAGGCAGGATGTAACTATTTATGTAATCATTATAACATAAATATAGGCCGTGTCAATAGGTTTTGTTCTTATAGCCTGCATTTTTATTGTTTTAATTCGTTAATTTGGGTTTGATAATCAGCTGATTTACAAATGAAGGTGCCACTTACAGCGATATCTAGGTTAGGTACTAATTTGATGGTATCAGCATTAATGCCCCCATCCATTTCTATTTCAAAAGTTAAATGATTGGTATTTCGAAAATCTTCTAGTTCTTTCAGTCTACTTACCGATTCTAAAAGAAATGCTTGACCGCCGGCGCCGGGAGCTACACTCATGATAAGTACTAAATCGACTAAAGCTAAGTAAGGCATTAATTCATATAAATCAGTATGAGGTTTAATGGATAAGCCTACCCCAATGTTATGTTCTTTAATTTTCTCAATTGTTTTTACGACATCTTTAGTTGCTTCTACGTGAAAAGTAATATATTTAGGCTCTAACTTGGCAAGATCATCGATATAAATAATAGGATCAAATACCATTAAGTGAATGTCTAACGGTTTCTTGTGATTTTTTAGTAATTCTAAAACTTCGGTGATAGTAAAGTTTTTTTCGGGAACGAATCCCCCATCCATTAAATCAACATGAAGATAATCAGCTGTAGTTGCTTCAATCAACTTTATGGTTTGTTCTTTAGAATATTTACTACTTAAATAAGATACTGATATTTTCATTTAATCACCTACTACTTTATAAAATTACAATAATTTTCATATCTTGAAGATAAAATATTACCTTTTTTAACTTGTTTTTTTATCTCGCAATTATTCTCTTTCGTGTGCATACAATTTTTAAATTCACAAGTATAATTAGAAAACTCTTTAAAGGAATCTCTGATTTCTTCTTTAGAATATTTAGTTAAATCTAAAGCAGAAAAACCAGGAGTATCAGCAAAATATATATTATGAACAAAGAAAAATTCTGTATGCCTGGTTGTGTGGCGGCCTCGGCCTAAAGCTTCACTGATACTTCCCGTTTTTAAATTTAGCTTGTTATCAATTTTATTAAGTAAACTGGATTTGCCAGCTCCTGTTTGTCCGGTTAAGACAACAACTTTTCCCTTTAAAGTTTTAAGCAAAGGTTTTAATTTTTGGTTCGTATATACTTGAAATCCGAGTTTTTGATAATACTTCATGATTTTCTTTAACGCTTTTAATTCCGCTTTATTTAATAAATCTAACTTAGTAAAGCAAAGGACTGGTTTAACTTTGGCTAAAATAATATTACTGATTTGTTTATCTAGTAAATATAGGGATAAATCCGGCTTTTTTACACTGGTAATGATTAAGGCAATGTCGACATTGCTAATGCTGGGCCGGGTAAGTTCGTTTTTTCTGTCTTGAATTGTTAAAATGTAATGTTTTTGCGGATCAATTTGGACTTTATCACCGACAAGAGGGGTAAGATGAATATTTCGAAACTTACCCCGAGCTTTACATTCATAATATGTCTCTTTTACTTTTACTGTATAAGTATCACTGATATTTTTGACAATTATGCCTTCTAACATAAACCACCACAGTTATCATCATCCTCGGTACTACTAGCGGGTTTGTCGGCAACTCTAATTCTTAATGATTGACCGGCGATGACTCTTTGACCGACTGGTCTTGATTGATAGTAAATCGTTCCCGGTTCATAATCTTGAGTCTCAACATTTTCAATTTCTAATTCAAGTTCGTAAGTATCAGCAAAATCTTGGATGTCAGAAACAGTATATTCTCCATTAGTAAAATCAGGATAATTAGTAACAATATTAGGTATGTATAAAGTTATATTAGTACCCTCACTTACACTTTCACCTGGTTCAATAGACTGATCAATAATAACACCATCTTCATAGTCCTGCTCTTCATCTTCTTCAACATCTCGCCTTTCAATTAAGACGTTTAAGCCTAAAGCTTCAAGTCTTCCCTTTACTTCTAAGTGACTTTCGCCCGTATAATCTTCAATTTCAACTTGGGTATTACCAATCGAGACATATAAAATAACAGTTGTTCCTTCTTTTCTTTCACTGCCTATTTCCGGACTGGTTCTAACAACTCTGCCTTCTTCAATTTCAGTAGAAGAAATTTCTCTTTGTTCATCAGAGACTACAAAGCCCTCGTTTTGCAAAGTTTTGATCGCTTCACTGACAGTCATATTAGCTACATCAGGAACTTCAATTTGATTAGCCCCAGTTAAAAGAGGGATAAAAACAATTAAGGCTGTAATACCGACGATTAAGCCGGTAAAAATAAAGGCTAAAATTATTAATAATTTATTTTGCTTTTTCAAATCATCACCCGTTATTTTCTTGGCAATTACTTCGCCATTATCATTATTTTTTGGAGTTTGTTCTTTTTTACTTTCTTTAACCATCTTCATGAGTTTAGCATCATCAGTTTCGGTTTCAGGATATTTAAAAGTTATAATAGCTTCGTCTTTTCTCGTATCATCAAGACAAGTGAGTAAATCTTCGTGCATTTCTCTAGCATCGCTATATCTATTTTTGGGATTTTTAGCGGTTGCTTTTTTGATGATATTAACTATACTGTTAGGAACATTAGGTAGTTTTTCTCTAATATCAGGGATGGGTTCTTTTAAGTGCTTTAAAGCTATTTCGACGGCATTATCACCTTTAAAAGGAAGTTCTCCGGTTAAGAGTTCATACATGACAATTCCCATCGAATAAATATCACTTTGAAGGGTTGATCCTTGCCCACTTGCCTGCTCAGGTGGAAGATAATGAACACTACCCATAACCGAGTTGGTTTGTGTTAGTTGAGTGGCATTCATGGCCATGGCAATACCAAAGTCGGTAATCTTAACTAAACCATTTTCGAGGATCATAATATTTTGAGGTTTAATGTCACGATGAATAATGTAAGAATCATGCGCCACAGATAAACCATCAGTGATTTGCAGCATAATATCAACCGATTCACTAAGAGTTAATTTCCCTCGCTTTTTAAGAAGATTTTTTAAGTGTTTGCCTTCAATATATTCCATGACAATATAATATTCACCATTATCTTCTCCAACGTCATAAACCTCCACAATATTAGGATGAGATAAACTAGAGGCAGCTAGAGCTTCTCTTTGAAATCTTCTTACGAATTTTTCATCGTTCGAGAGATCACCTCGTAAGACTTTGACGGCAACATTACGATCTAGGATCGTATCATAAGCAAGATAAACATTAGCCATGCCACCTTCACCAATAGATTTGATGATTTGATAACGATCACTAATTTTTTGTCCTTTCATGATCATGATTCTTCGCTCCCTTCATTAATTATTAAATACGCTATAGATATATTGTCAGTTCCCCCTCTAGCATTACATTTGCGAATTAATTTACTAATTTTTTCTTCTATTTCTAATTCTGGATCATTTAATACTTTTTCAATTTGCTCGTTAGTAAGCATACTGGTTAAGCCATCACTACAAAGTAAGATACTATCAATATTTAAGTAATCAACAACATCAAAAATGTCTAATTCCACTTTTTCAGATGCTCCTAAAGCTTTCATTAACACGTTTCTTTTAGGATGAAACTTGGCGTCTTCCTCAGTTAAGTTGCCTGCTTGGACTAGGAGGTTTACTAAGGTGTGATCCTTGGTTACTTTGTGTAATTTTCCGGCTTTCATGACAAATCCGGAAGAATCCCCAATATTACCAAATATTAAATAGTCGTGGGTTAGAAGAGCAATGACGATGGTTGTGCCCATGCCGACGGAATCGGGATTGTTCGTGGCATATTCTAAAATATTTTGGTTAATTTCATTTACACTGTCATTTAACCAATTAACCGCATCTAATTTAGAACCAATGCTTGATATTTTATTAAAGCGACTACCTAAGGCCGTAATAGCCATGGATGAGGCTACCTCTCCTTTACGGTGACCTCCCATGCCATCACAAACAATCATCAAATACTCACCACTAGCATTTTTAAGAATGGTTAGAGAATCTTCATTATGCGTTCTAATTTTTCCAGTATCAGTTAAATAAAATGATTTCATTTTTTCATACTCCCTCTTAATTGTCCACATGCAGCTTGGATATTAGAGCCAAACTCTTTTCTTATTGTAACATTTATTCCTTGCTTTTTTAATTCATTATAAAAAGCATTTATTTTCGTTTTACTGCTTCTTTTAAATTCTAAATGATTAGTTTCGTTATAAGGAATTAAATTAATATAAATATTCATTCCTTTAAATAAATGAGCTAAAGCTTTAGCGCAAGTGATACTATCATTTACATTATTAAGCATAACATATTCTATCGTTACTCGTCTACTCGTAACTTGCAAATAATCAGCAATAGCTTTAATTAAAGGGGTTATACTATACACTTTGTTTACAGGCATAAGCTTACTACGTAGTTCATCAGTGGGAGCGTGAAAAGATATGGCTAAATTAATTTTTATAGGTAGTTTAGATAATTCATATATTTGGGGAATTAAACCACAAGTAGAGACGGTAATATGTCTTGCCCCAATACTAAGACCATGAGGGTCATTAATAATTTTGATAAAAGAAATAACATTATCATAGTTATCAAAAGGTTCACCAATCCCCATAACAACAACATGACTAATTCTTTTATCTAAATCCTGTTCAATAACAAGGATTTGTTCTACCATTTCGTGAACATCTAAATTACGCACTTTCTTAAGACGTCCGGATTCACAAAAAGCACATCCCATATTACAGCCAACTTGACTTGATATACATATACTTATGCCATAATCATGCATCATCACCACAGCTTCAATATATTCTTCGTCTGCTAGTTTAAATAAATACTTATAAGTAAGATGATCAATTTGTTTTTTCTTTATGGCAATCATCGTCATATCAAAATCATGCTTAATTTGTTCTCTAACTTCTTTTTTGATATTACTAAACTCTTCAATATCCCATACCCTTTTTTTATATAACCATTCAAATACTTGAATAGCTTTAAACTTTTTTTCACCAATACTTAAGAAATATGCTTCTAAGTCATTTAAGGTCATGCCAAATAAATTACGCATCAAAACCACCTAAATTATGAAAATTTAAATTATATTCATAACTATTATCTAATCCTGTGATAATAAGACTAGTTATAGATGTAGCATCATCACTTAAATTGAGGGTATATCTATTTATTTCATCTAAGGCAGAATAAACAGGATAGGTGCAATCGCAAGTTAAATCTTGGGTTAGGCCAATATTATTTAGGTGATTAAAAAGATAAGTTAAATCAAGATAAAGAGCATTTAGCCCTTGATAAAAATCGGTGATTAATATTCTTTGATCATCTACTAGTTGATATGTTCCTGTATCATCAAGATAATATCTTATAATTTCTTGTCCAACCGTTTTATAACCAGTTTCATAAGTTGAATATTTAGTTCCTTCAAATAAATAATTAGTATCACCAATTAATATTTCATAAGAATAATCATAAGTTGTATTTAATAATTCCGTTTCTAAATCTTCTAATGTTACTTCTTGATTAGATGGTTCTTGTTCTTGTTCTTCTTCTAAAGGGGGCGTATCTTGAGGAGTTTTAGTATTGTAATTAGCACTAAAAGATGAAGATATGGCAAGAAAAATAAATAAAGCAATAAAAAATATGCCCCAATAAATTAGTTTTAAATAAGCTCGACCTTTAGGAGTTTTTTTCATTTTTTGATGCCAAAGGCTAAGTTTACTAGGTTTCTTTGGCTTTTTTTCTTTCTTTTTCATAATTCACCTACTCAATAATACTATTTTTTAATTTTTCAAAGGTAGTACCTCGAAGATATTCACTAGCACTCATCGCGTTTTTGCCAAAAGGTTTTAGTTTAGTAATGTAATAAATGTTATCAAGACAATTTATGCCTATAGCATTTTTGGTTATATCACTAATAACGCCAACTTGGCCTTTTTTTTGAGGGCCAATATAACCTTCTAAGACTTTTACTTCCTTTTGATTTAATAAAAAGTAAGCGGAAGGATATACTCCCCTAACCCGATTAAATACATCTTGGGCTGTTTTTTGAAAATCTAAGTGCTCATCAGCTCTTTTTATGGTCTTGGCATAAGTTGCTAAATTGTCATCTTGTTTAAGACGTTTATTAGTTTTATTAATAATTTGAGGAAGGACTTGTTTTAAAAGATCAGCGCCAAGTTGACTAAGAGAATTTTGAAGGGTAGCAACATTATCTGTTGGTAATATATCAAGGCTTAATGTTTCAATTATATCTCCAGTATCCATAGCTTCATCCATATACATAATGCTTACTCCTGTTTTTTCTTCACCGTTAATTAAAGCATGATGAATAGGAGCTCCCCCTCGGTATTTAGGTAATAAAGAAGCATGGATATTAATACAACCTAGACGGGGTAAAGTAAGGAGCGGCTTGGGTATTATTTGCCCATAAGCACAAGTTATAATTAAATCAGGTTTGTATTTTAATATTTCTTCATAATCTTCTTTAATGTTATAAGGTTGGAAGATGGGAATGTTATGTTTTAGGGCTACTTCTTTAACAGGAGAAGGTGTAAGTATTCTTTTCCTTCCCACATACCTATCTGGTTGGGTAACTACTAAAACAACTTCTGTTTCTTTTATTAAAGTATTTAAAATGGGAACAGCAAACTGGGGTGTACCCATAAATATGGTTTTAATCATTTGTTTATCACCAATACTATTTTATCAAATAAAAAGAGTTACGTCTATACTAACTCTTTAAGCTTAGTTTAAAAGCAGCC
>CALVHY010000068.1 GCA_944329205.1 uncultured Bacilli bacterium
ATAAGAATAGAAATAATCATTTAACCAAGTTTTGATATTGCTATCATCAAACATTTCTCCTTCTTTTCCATAACTTAAATTAGCAATATTGTTTTGAGTCACAATTTTAACATTACCTTCAGAATCTACCCCAACAATCCTCCACAACATACCAGAAAATAATAGGTAGTTATTAGGATCTGTTCCTTTATAATAATTAGTCTCATCTGTTTCTTGCTGCACAACCTCAGTTAAATTACGAGCAACCGTTACTTTTCTAGTTACAACTGTCTTATTATAAGCTTTATCCCGAATGGTATAAGTTACTGAATAAGTACCAATTTTACTAGTATTTACATTGCTAGAATCCACAAGGACATCCTCTATATTTAAATCACCATCCACCTGATCATATACTTTGCTAACACCAGGTTCTTGATATTCACTTCCTAAAGAAATGATCATTTCTGTTTCGCCATTTAAAGTTATTTCTGGCCCGATATGATCGACATCAGACTCAAATTTTCCACATTTCAAATAAGTAGTATACTCATATTCCCCTTTCTCATTTTGATATACTCTAACCCAACTATTAGAGTCACATAATGTTTTAGTCTTAGGAACATAAAGATCTCCAATATGATTGCCATCATATAAATCCTGCAATGTCATCTCTCTTGTTTCTTGCTTTCCAGGCAAATACTGTTTGTTCATATTATAATAACGCTCTACAGCTTCTGTAAATTGTTTTTCATACTCATGAAAAATTTTATACTTGGAAAAATAAAACTCCCACGATAGTAATCCTATAACAAGTAAGATGATACCCAGAACACCTATAATAAGCACTTTTTTATTTTTTTTAAGAAATTCCATACCTATTCTCCTTTCAATTTATAAAAATATTGGTATGTACGAATTGTGAAAACAAAATCTATACTATCTGCATTAACTATTTCTTCTGGAACTATAAAATATAAATAATTACCTCGATAAGTTCTGTTAACAGCATATTGAATTTCTGATAATTGATATTCTCCATTCACTCGATATCTAATTTTACCGTATTTTAAGACAAAATTTAAAAACTCTTGCTTTGTGCTTTCTCCAAATGATCCTTTTATATACAAAATCTTTTTACCATTTCCAGCATTTACTGTTCCTTGGTAAATAGGACAAGAATTAGGACTACATTGTTGATAAGTATAGTTAACACTATCTGAAATTTCATAGCTAGAAAAACGAAAAGAGACCTTTTCAGATAGATTAATAGGAATGGTAAAATCTTCTGATAAATTAGCACTTCCTCTTTCTTTAAAAGTACTAATATCTTGAATTTTCATTCGAACACGGATCAACTTACTATCACGACTACTTAAATCTTGATATTTTAATAAGAAATTTGCCCCATCTCTTGGTTTTGGAACTTCATAAACTAATAAATAAGATGTCGTTTCATGAGCTCCTAAACTTTTATTGGTAAATAAATTTCCCATATCTGTAAAATAAGAATTAAATCTAGTAGTTGGAACATAGTAATCATCGTCTACGAATAATAACATTTTCTCTATATCAAAATTTCTAACATCAGAAAGAAGATTTTCAATTTTTAAATCTACCAAAATAAAATAAGTACCTTCTTCTGAAACAACATTCCCAGAGAAATCTTTATCTGTTAAATATGTATGTTCTACTTTAATTCGATAATTATTAGATTGGAAGACTTCATTCATACTATAAATCTTATTCTCTACATAAAAGTAACGATAAAAGTTAAATCCAAACAACATAAGCACAATCACAAAAACAATTAATAATGAGATTTTATGTTCCAAAAAGAAATATTTAAAATGACGGAAATAATACTTTATCTTTCGCAAAAAGCGATCTTTATCAAAACCAACTTGTACTTCTACTTCTTCTCGATCTGCTTCGTTAATTTCTACAAACTCTTTATCTTCTTGAAAACCAAAACTCTTTAAATCAATTCCAATAGATCGGATTAGTAAAATAAATATCATCGGATAATAAGGAAGAGTGGAAATAAATAATAAATCCTTTACTACCTTGATGGCTACTAAGTTATATCCTTCTATAACCTGATAAGTAAAATAATTATCGGTATATAAAAAGAAAGCAAAAGTAATAAAGTTAGCAACCAATATATAAATATAACTAGCATATGGCTTGTCCTTGTAATGAAGCAAATAAATAAGAATTACAGAAATAACCATAATTACTATAAAAGCCAAATAGACATAAATATTAGCATAATTATTAATAGAATCCAGCGTTGGATTATAAATACTGGTTTCTAAATAATCCTTTACAAACTGATGGATCTGTAAATTTTGATAAAAAACAAATCCAACAAGAAGTAGTAATAAAATATTAATTTTTTGAAAATATTTAATTAAAAGCGCATAAGGTTTTCTAAGAATCATAATACTACCTCCCTATTTTATTCTAGATTTATTATAGCATGAGTTGAAGACAAAAGAAACAAAAAAAATAACCTATTCATGAAATATATTTTTGTGTTATACTAAATTAGTATGAGGTGAAAATATGAAGAAATATTTAAAATTAGTTGTAATCTTATTATGTCTTTTTATATTTACAGGATGTGGAAAAAGCTATATGAAAGAAATCAACTATAAAGAATATCAAGAATTAATCGAAAATAAAGAAACATTTATTTTGGAGATTATGAGAACGAATTGTAGTGCTTGTATTAGTTTCGAACCAAAAATCAGTCAAGTTGCGGAAGATTACCAAATAGAAGTCAAATATATCAATACC
>CALVHY010000069.1 GCA_944329205.1 uncultured Bacilli bacterium
CTTCTATATTTATTTAGTTGAGCCATATTTATATAAATAAAGAAAAGGAGTGTGAGTAAAAATGGCTGAAGAAAAAAAAGAAACAACAAAGAAAACTACCCCTAAGAAAACAGAAACAACCGAAGAAGTAAAAGTTGAAAAAAGATTCTGCACCAAATGTGGGAAAGAATTAAAAGAAGGAGAGGTTTGTGATTGTACTGATAATGTTAGCAATTCATCTTCAAGTATAAATGGTGATACAATTTTAAATACTTGTAAAGATATATGGCATACCATTATTGGTGTTTTCAAAAAGCCTGCTACGACTATAGCTAAAGAAACAGAAAGTAAAGAGACTAATCGCAGTATAATCTTAATTATAATTTTAGCAATATCATTTGCTTTATATTTAATGGCTTTGATATCTAGTTATGTCAAAGGTTATGAGTCAAGCTCTTTATGGATTTATAGCAGCACTAGCATCGACGTTAATTATTTCCAAGTATTTATTTATGGTATATTAATTTATGCGATAATGGCTATATTACCAGTTGTTGCTGCCCTAATTGTTGGTAAAATCACTAAAAATGCCAACTTTACTTTCAAAAAATCATTTAAGCTATATGTAACAAGTAGTGCTCCTCTAGTATTAGGTTACCTAGGCATGGCAATTATCATGTTATTAGATGTATCTCTACTAAATGTATTAGGAACTATTGCTTTCTTAATAATTAGTTTATTCTGTTTCTTCAATTTCATTTTAGGCTTTAATAGTGAAACCAAAATGAAAGATGACAGTAGAAGTTATGCTCTAACAGGCTTAATGTCATTATGGATCATCATGATTGTTGTTGTTTTCTTAATTGTTGGTGCAACTATTGTATCCAGCGTTGTTGGTGAAGTTCAAAATTCCCACAATGACTATACTGATTTATTTGATTGGTAAAAAAATAATTTAGTATATTGTATATTTTAAAAATATATGTTATACTTATAATGTAAGTAGTTAAGATTAATTATTAACTATTTACTTCCATACCGAACTATGTTTATGTTAATAAACATAGTTTTTTTTCTAAAATATTTGCGTTAATTCCCAAATAAGGGTATAATTAGATTGGGTGTTTAATTATGAATCAATATTTTGGACTTATTTTAACTTTAATCGCGGGATTGTTTTTCCTAATTGGGGCTTTAATTGCCGCCAAAGTTAAAAGTAAAGATAAACTTAACGCATTTAGTATAGCTTTAGCCTTAGTAATTATTTTAAATTTACTAATATTTGATTTAATCCCCGAAATATTAGAATTATTATCTTCTTACCATTTATCTACGCAAGTAATCATAATAATTTCTTTTACTATTATTGGTTTAGTTATTTTAAAAGTTTTAGATTCATTTATTCCTACTCATCACCACCATCATCATGAAGATGAAAAAGATAAAGAAGAACACATCTCCCACATCAAACACATTGGTACTCTTACTCTAATCAGCTTAGTTCTCCACAATTTATTAGAAGGCTTTGCGATAGCGGGAATGACTTTCAATGATTTTCGCCTTGGCTTAATGGTGTCGTTATCCGTAGCTTTACATAACATACCTTTAGGAACCCACATTTTTAGTTCCCTTGCTATCAAGCAAAACAAATTATTAGTTATCTTCTTAACTTTATCCAGTTTTATTGGTGGCTTAATATTTCTTTTCATCGGCACTCTATCTAATTTAGTTTTAGCCATTATTAGTCTCATAACTTTCGGTATGTTAATTTATATTTCTTTAATTGAACTATTACCGGAATTATTAGCAAATATAAAGAAAAAATCAACTATAGCGGGCCTTATTACTGGTCTTGTTATAATTATTTTAGGTACATTATTATAAGGAAGTGATATTTTGAAAAAAGTTTTAGTAACCGGCGCTGGTGGCTCAATTGGTATTAACGTTATTAAATATTTATTAAGTGAAGGGAAATACGAGATAACTGCTTTAGATCTCCGCAACAAAAATAGTCAAAAACGGCTAAAAAGATATCGCCGTCGTATTAATCTTATTTATGGTGACATGAATGATGCTGTTTTAATGGATGCTTTAGTAAAAGATCATGATTACATTATCCATCTAGCTGGACTTCTGCCCCCTATTTCCGATATTAAACATAATATAAGTGAAATGATTGATTACAAAGGAACCGAGACCATTATTAAATCGCTTAACATGTATAATCCTGATGCTTATTTTATTTATGCATCCTCAACAACTATTTATGGAAATGTTCTAACGGCTCATGTAGGGACCAAACCCAAATTAACTTTATTGGACTATTACAGTAAGACCAAGTTTAAAATTGAAAAATTAATTGCCGATAAAGTTAAAAATTATACGATTATAAGGCTTCCTCTTGTTTTAACCAATCCCAAAAATGGGGCCTTCATGTATAATGTTAAACTAAATAACTTAACCGAAGCCATCACAGATAATGATGCTGGTTACTTATTTGCTAGTGCGCTAAATCACATAGGAAAATTAAATGGCAAAATATGGAATGGTACCGGGGGAGAAGCTTTGACGGATACTTATCGTTCCATCTTAGTTAATGTTTTAAAAATATATGGTATAAGTATAAAATACTTACTAACTTTATTTTTTATAGACAAAAACTTTTATACTCACACTTATGAAGATTCGATTGAACTCGAAAATATTTTAGAATTTAGAAGTGATTCTCTTTCTTCCTACTACATGCGTTTAAAAAGGCAAGTAAAGGGGCGTAAACTAGCAAGATTATTAGCCAAACCCCTTATTTTATTTTTAGATCGCCCTCACCGGGGGTGCCTCACCAATTTTTTAAAAAAGCCTTTTAAAGGAAAGAAACAATGATTGGTTTAGCCTTAGAAGGTGGTGGTGTAAGAGGCTCATACCAAGCCGGTGCTTACATTGCCTTTTTAGAATGCAAAATAAAGATAGATGGTGTCGTTGGTACTAGTATAGGTGCTTTAAATGGTGCCCTTATTGCTTCCCATCGTGGTTTAGAATTACCATCAATATGGCGAAGTCTAAACATGAGTGAAGTCTTTGGCTTTTCTAAAAGTTATATTGATGCCATCAATCAAAAAGTATTTAATTTAAATTATTTAAAGCAAGTTTTTATCAACGCCTTAAGTATTATTAACAATCAGGGAATAGAACTAGCTGGCTTAAAAAAACTAATTGACGAAGAAATAGATGTTAATCTTCTCTTAAAAAGCTCTATTGATTTTGGCCTCATCACTGTTAGATTAAAAGACTTTAAGCCTTTATGTTTATTTAAAAAAGATATGCCGAAAGAAAAGTTAAAAGAATATATTTTAGCCAGTTGTTTTTTACCCATATTTAAAAGAGAAAAACTAATTGATGATCATTTTTATTTAGATGGTGGTTTTTATGATGTAAGTCCTGTTAACATGTTATTAAAAAATGGTTATCAAAAAGTTTATTTAATCAAAATTCACGGTTTAGGTATTCGTCAAAAATATGCCCAGGATGCTGATGTGACTATCATAGAACCTAAAAGGCCTCTAGGCAGTATTCTTGACCTAGATCCCAAAAGAATTGATGAAAACATTAAAATGGGTTATTATGATGCTCTTAAAGTTTTAAAAAACTTAGATGGCATTCACTATGTTTTTAAGCCTCTTAACGAACGTAAATACCAAAAAATTAATCGGCAAGTATCTCATCAAGAATTTAAACGTCTAAAAAACTTTTTTAAAACCCAAAATTATAAAGACACCACTATAAAAGCTTTAGAATATATTATGCAAAAAGAAAATATTAATTATTATCATATTTATAGTATCAAAAAAATAATTAAAATTATCAAGAAAAAATATCGCAAAGATCATTTTATTTATAATTATGTTCAAAAATTAAAATATTATATCTAGCACTTACTTAATAATAGTGTTATAATTGATTAGCTTATGGGAGGGATATTATGGGACGTGCTTATGAAGTAAGAAAAGCAAGTATTCAAAAAACAGGAGCTATTAAAGCCAAAACCTATTCTACGTTTGCTAAAGAAATATATTTAGCTGCCAAAAAAGGGGTACCGGAAATAGAAAGCAATATTTTCTTAAAAAGAATTGTTGATAAAGCCAAAAAAGCCCAAGTACCGGCTGACATTATAAACCGGGCCATTGATAAAGCAAAGGGTATTGGTGGTGAAGATTATCACGAAGTAATTTATGAAGGCTTTGGCCCTGGTGCTTCTACTTTAATCATTAAAACGCTAACGGATAACGTTAATCGTACTGTGGGAATGGTAAGGGCTGCCTTTAACAAAGTCCACAAAAGTTTAGGGGTAACTAATTCGGTTGCCTATAACTATGACTATTTAGCCTTATTAGCCTTTAAAACCAATCAAGAAGAAGCTATATTTGAAAGATTATTAGAAGCGGGAATTGAGCCAATTGAGTTTGAAAGTGAAAATGGTGAACTCACCATCAGTGTTCATCCAAATGATATAAATAATGCCAAAGATATAATTGAACAAATTGATGCAAATGTTGAATACGAACTAGATGAAGTAGGAATGTTTGCCAAAAATAAAGTAGAGCTTAATGCTGAAGACATGGAAGTATTTGATAAGTTATATCACATGTTAGATGAAATTGATGATGTTACGGCCATTTATCATAATGTCATAGGAAGAGATTAGTAAATCTTTTCCTTTAATTTTCCGTTAGTTAATTATACTAAACTAAAATTAACTGTATAGATAAAATAGCAACACTTTAATGTTTCTTTTTTTTGCTAAAATATTTCCCACAATTATCATGACAACCAACCTATTTTCATGTTATAATCATTACAGGTGATGATAATTGAAAATATGTGATGGAAATAAAGCATGTAGTGATATAGCTTACTATTTTAGTGAAATAGCAAGCATTTATCCGATAACCCCATCTAGTCCGATGGCCTCTAATGTAGACTTATTAAGTCATGATAAGTTGAATTTATTTGGCTCGCGTGTTAAATTAATTGAAATGCAAAGTGAAGCCGGAGCCGCTGGAGCTTTTCATGGTTCTTTAATTACTGGTTCTCTTGCCACAACTTTTACTGCCTCGCAAGGTCTATTATTAATGATACCCAATATGTATAAAGTTGCTGGAGAAATGTTACCCGGCGTCATTCATGTAGCCGCAAGAACCGTTGCTACGAACGCTCTATCTATTTTTGGAGATCACAGTGATATTTACGGGGCCAAAAGTACCGGCTTTGCCATTCTTGCCTCCTCTAATGTTTTTGATGCCCAAAATTTAGCCGCGGTAGCTCACCTTGCAGCGATCGATGGAAGTATTCCTTTCCTCCACTTTTTTGACGGATTTAGAACAAGTCATGAAATTAGCAGTATTGCAGAATTAAATCCTCATGATTTAGATGATCTTATTCCCTGGGATAAAATTGATGAGTTTAAAAGTAGAGCCCTTAATGTATCTTCAGGTATTCAAAAGGGAATGGCTATGAACGAAGACATCTTCTTCCAAACCGAAGAAGCGCGCAATACTAGTTATGATGTCCTTCCAGATATTGTTTTCAAATACATGACAGGTATTAACAAAATTATGAATACCTCATACAAACCTTTTACTTATTATGGAGCTCCTGATGCCCAAAATATCATTATCGCGATGGGAAGTATTACGGATACTATCAAGCTTGTCGTAGATGAAGAAATGCAAAAAGGGGCTAAGATTGGTGTCATTACCGTTCATTTATATCGTCCCTTTAGTGTAAAATACTTGTTAAATGTTTTACCTGCTAGTGTAAAAAACATAGCCGTTTTAGATCGCACTAAAGATGCAGGAGCTAATGGGGAACCGTTATATTTAGATGTAGTAAGTGCCCTTAAAGATAAAGATATTAACATTGTCGGTGGCCGCTTTGGTTTATCTAGTAAAAATACAACTCCCGCGGATATTAAAAGTGTTTTTACGATGCTTTCAGATAAACTTAAAAATAACTTTACAATTGGTATAGTAGATGATGTTACTTATACTAGTCTTCCGCCTGAAGAATATATTGTACCCCTTAATGCTAAAGAATTTTTGATTTATGGCTATGGTTCCGATGGCTGTGTTAGTGCTTCCAAAGATATTCTAAAAATTATGGGAAGCGAGGGAAGTTATGTAAACGGCTATTTTTCATACGATTCTAAAAAAAGTGGTGGTGTTACCGTCAGTAATTTAAGAATTAGTGATAAAAAGATTGAAGCCCCATTTTATGTCGAAAATCCAAGTTTAATTGTTGTAACTAAAGCCGAGTATTTTAAGAAATTTCATATGCTTGATAATATTACTGAAAGCGGTACCATTATTATTAATACGCCTAAAACAGAAGAAGAAATAAATGACCTTTTAAGTGTGGAAGATACTAATATTATTACAAACAGAAATATCAAAGTGTTTACAATTGATGCTGATAAAATTGCTAGTGAAGCAGGTATTAGAGGCAAAATTAATAAAATTATCGAAATGATTATCTTAGATAAATTAGAAATTCCCAAGGCCAAAAGTTTACTCGAAAGTAGCATAGAAAAAAGTTTTAAAACTAAAGGCGAAAATATTGTTAAAAGTAATATTTTAGCAATTAATCACGCTTTAAGTAACATCAAAGAAATTAAAATAATTTCTAAATCAGCCGAACAAAAGGAAGAAAAGTTAGATATTTTTAGTAAAATTAATCGCCGAATGGGAGATAAACTAACCGTTAGGGAAGTCTTCAGCTTAAAGGATGGAACTTTTCCTAATGGCTTAAGTAAATATGAAAAAAGGCACGTGAATACTGTAGCGCCTAAATGGCTTAAAGAAAATTGCATCATGTGTGGCCGTTGTAGTTTTATCTGTCCTCACGCGGTTATTAGAACGTTTGTAAGTAAAGATAGTGAAGGTCTTACTTTTCCTGCTAATAAAGAGTACACTTATCAAGTGTTAGTAAGTGAAGTTGATTGTACAGAATGTGGCTTATGTATTGAAGAGTGTCCTGGTAAAGATGGCAAGAAAGCTTTAGCATTTGGGCCAATTGATTTAGCAAACCAACAAAAAGCGAATACGTATTTTGAAAATTATGAAAATCCTGAAGTGTTAAATAAATTTACCGTTCCCGGAGCTTCTTTATTGAAACCAAGATTTGAGTTTAGTGGTGCTTGTGCTGGATGTGGCGAAACTCCATATATAAACTTAATAACAAGGCTTTATGGTGACGAATTAGTTATTGCTAATGCCACTGGTTGTTCCAGTATTTATGGTGGCTCTGTTCCCACGACACCATATACCATTCCTTGGGCCAATTCTTTGTTTGAAGATAATGCCGAATTTGCTTTAGGCATGCATTTATCCTTCCAAAGTAAGAGAAATTTAATTAAAAATATAATGGAAGAAGAAATGAATAATGTAAATAGTGAATTAAAAGAATTATTTACAACCTTTATAAACAACATGAATGATTTCAAAATAACGATGGATATTAAAAATAAACTAGCAAATATGGAAATATCAAAAAAACTAAAAAGTTTATTAAATTATATTCCTGCAAGAACAGTTCTTGCTATTGGTGGCGATGGTTGGGCTTATGATATTGGCTTTGGCGGCCTCGATCATGTTTTGCAGACAGGTGAAAATATTAAAGTATTAGTGCTTGATACCGAGGTTTATTCCAATACGGGTGGTCAAGCGAGCAAGGCTAGTAAGTTAGGAGCTGTAGCCGAATTTGCCGATTTTGGTAAGAAAACCGCCAAAAAAGACTTATTTAGAATTGCCATGTCTTATCCTAACTGTTATGTGGCCAGCATCAGTTTAGGAGCTAATATGATGCACTCCATTAAAGTTATGAAAGAAGCGATGGAACACAGGGGTCCAGCCATAATCATTGCCTATTGTCCATGTATTGAACAGGGAATTAAAACCGGTATGTCTCATTCTATAGAAGAAGAAAAGTTAGCTAGTGAAGTAGGGTATACTTTACTCATGCGATATAATCCTGTTGAAAAAAAGTTGTATATGGATAATAAAGAACCAAACTTTGCCGATTATGAGAAATTCTTAGATAACGAGGTTCGGTATAATGCCTTAAAGATTAAAGATAAAGAATTAGCGAGCGAATTATTATCTAAACAAATAGAAAACGCGAAAGAAAGATATGCTTATTATAAAAATTTAAGTCAAGATAAAACTTCTCAAAATTAACGAGAAGTTTTTCTTTTTTCAAAAATAAAAGTATTTATCTAACTTCGAGAAGTGCTATTCTGAACAAGACTTTTATATTCTTCATCAGGAATTACTTTAATTAAATCTCCGGGACTACAGTTTAAATAATGACAAAATTCTTCAATATACTTAAAGGAAATAGAAGTGGTTTCTCCTCTGATGATACGGTTAATATTTCTACTAGTAATATTCATTTGGCAACATAACCAATACTTACTCTTATTATTTTTCTTTAAAAGTTCTTCAATATTTATAATAACCATAGTCTCACCTCAAATATATTTTTATTTTACATAACTAGCAAAATTCAAATAAGGTACTTGAATTACCTGTATTTGTAAGATATAATATACTTGTAAATACTATAGCAAGGACGTGGTTATAAGTGAAAAAAAGATTAATAATTATCGTATTAGCCTTATTATTAGTAGGAGGAATATCACTAGCATACTTCTCTAGCACTATTTTTAGTGGTGGTACATCATCAACCGGCGAGGGAACACTCGTAAATATAAATAATTCTACCTTTATTGTTGATGGAACATTAGAGTTTAATGATGTAGATATATACCCAGGACATACAAAGGTGGCAAGGGTTAGAGTAACCGCAACCGGCGATAATGAATTAATACCTTATAACTTAATATGGGAAGGAACTAATACGTTAAATACACCCCTTAATTATACTGTATATAAAACTAGTACTAACATAGACGTTGAAGCAACATGTGAAAAGACAAGAGAAACAGTAAATGGAGCTATCAGGTATTTAGAAAACTGCTCAATAAGTAATATTGATTCTCTAGGAACAAGTGTAGCAAGTGGCACAATAAACAGTGGAGAAACTAACGTAACTTTAGTCAAAGATGAGTTTATAACTGCAACAAGTGATGGAGATACGAAGTATTACTATGTAGTATTAGAATATCCAAACTTAGATGAAAATCAAAACAGTGATATAGGTGGAACCTTCACAGGTGAAGTAACGGTAGAAATGAGTAATACCAAACCCGACATTCAAATTATAGCAGCCTATATCGAACAAGAAGATGGATCATACTTAGAAAGTAATGATATACCTCAAATTGGATATGTGTTTAATAGTGAGAAAAGCGTTTGCAGTAATGGAGCAACAATAAGTTGGGATAATTTTAGTAAAGAATTAATAACATATAATCTAACCA
>CALVHY010000070.1 GCA_944329205.1 uncultured Bacilli bacterium
CTATTGGTGCTTGTTATGGTGAAACTGTTAGAAGGCACCATTTAGTAAAAGATTTACTTGATGGTTTAAAAAATGACCCTGATGGTAGAAGACATATTATTAATATGTGGCAAGTGGATGATTTTAAAGAAAAACACGGATTAAAGCCTTGTGCCTATCAAACTGTTTGGAATGTTAGACATGGACGAGATGGCGTAGATTATCTTGATATGTCTTTATTTCAGCGAAGTAGTGACTTTTTAACTGCTGGTTGTATTAATCAAGTACAATATTTAGTTTTCCTTTATTTAGTTGCTAGACACACAGGTTATACACCAGGCAGATTTACTTGGTTTTATAATAATAGTCAAATTTATGATCGACATATCAAGCAAGCTCATGAAATGCTAACCAGAGAACCCATCGATTGTAATCCAACTATATGGTTAAATCCCGAAAAAGAAAATTTTTATGATTTTACGCAAGATGATATTAAGATCGAGGGATATCCAAGGAAACTTGTTAAAGAAAAAAATCCCCAAATGAAATTTGATTTGGGAATATAGGGGCTGTTGGGAAATTAATAATTTAATTTCCTAATAGTTCCTTTTTTTACTTAATAAAATTATTTCTTTTCGTATTTATTCGTTTTCTATTTCAAAATCCAATAACTCTTCACACATTTTTTCATATAAATCTTGCTCATGTCTAATAGTATCAATTAAAAACATTTTATCATTTTCATATTCTTTTAACTCTCTCATATAATAAGGTTTATCATCATCTAATACAATAAATGGCATAATGTTATTTCTTAAGCATTCCTTAAACATTATTATTCTTCCGACGCGACCATTTCCATCTCCAAATGGGTGTATTCTTTCAAATCTAAAATGAAAATCAACTATATCTTCTAAAGTAATATCATTTTTAGAATTATATTCATTTAATAAGTTTTCTATTTCATGTTCTACATTTTCTAGTGCTGTAGTATTAATAACATTAACTACGCCTATTATATTAGGAATAACTTTAAATCCTCCAACATTATATCTAGGATTTTCTTCATCACTAGTATTTCTCTTTAATATCTTATTCATATCAATTATCATTTCTTTGGTTAACAATTCATCAACATGTTCTAACATATAATCAAATAATCTAAAATGATTTTTAGATTCAGTTAAATCATCTAACTTAATTAAATCATTGCTTTTAGGAATAAATGAAGATGTATCAAATATTGCCTCAGTTTGTTCGCTAGTTAATCTACTGCCTTCAATTTTATTTGAATTATAAGCAAAACTAACTTGAGAATAATGATATATATTACCTTTAAATTTAGATTCTTTTTGTTTTATTAATTCATATTTAATTTTATTTATATCCATTATTTTTTCTCCTTAACTTCATGCCTTTTCATATTGATTATACCACAAAAGATATTTTTTACCAAAAATTCTATTTTGTTCATTAAAATACTTTAGTTTTTTAATCTAGGTTTAGCTTTTAATTTTAGTTCAAATTTTTGCATGTACCAATTAAAAAGTTTAAATATCTTTTTCATTAATTGTTTATTTTCTGTTTATATTTATTTATTATTTTGTTTATATATCTGAATCCGTATTTTTCAAAAGAGGTGTCAACTAGCATTTTTTCATAATCAAGTGTTTCATCATTTATTTTTTCTTTTAAGTATGCTATTACTTGATCTTTAGTTAGACTATTAAAGAAAATTAAATCATCAAATCTGCCTAGGAATTCTTCACTAAAATATTCCGTTAAATCTTCTTTGTTCCCACGAGAAAACCCGACGTTATTATTTTTATAAGCATTTGATGTCATAATAATTAACGTATGTGAAAAATCGATTGCTTCACCATGGGAATCGTGTATTACTCCCTCATCCATAATTTGTAAAAATAAATTTATAATACTGGGATGAGCTTTTTCTAGTTCATCAACTAAAATAATGGAGTAAGGATGATATTTAACCTCTTTAAATATAAATGGATCATTATAGCCAACATAACCTTGGGTAGTACCAATTAATTTACTTAGTGATGAAGATTCTTTATATTCACTCATATCAAGACGAATTAAATTAGTATTAGTTACTTTACTTAAGAGTTTAACACAGGAAGTTTTTCCGACGCCACTAGGACCAATAAGTAAAAGTTTGGTACAATTTTCGGTGTCGTAAAATACTTTTAAGTTAGCTATTAATTTATTTATGGCATCGTCTTCATATAAAATATTAGTTAATAACGCTTTCTTTATTTTCTCAAGTAATTCTTCTTTGTTAATAAATAGAGGAATATTACTTTTATGTTCAATTACTTTTAAGATATCATCTTTTACAATAATATCATTTTTACTTGTTTTTAAATTATTTATCTTTTCTTCTATTTGGCTTATTTTAACACAAGTATCTAGTGCTTCAGTAAAAGAATTTGCTCTTACAAAATTTTCTTTTTCTTTAGTTAAATCACTTAACTCTTTTTCGTAAATACTTAGTTCTTCTTTTAACATATTTTTTCTTTTAACATAAGCACAAATACTATCTAAAAGATCAATCGTTTTATCAGGATTTTTCTTGGCAAATAAATATTTGTTGGCTAAATAAACAATATCATCAAGATTTTCGTTAGTAATCTTTATTTTATGGTGTTGTTCATAAGTTTCTTTTAAACCATTTAAAATTGTTTTGGTTTCATCAATGGTTGGTTCACAGACGAGAATAGTTTCAAATCTTCTTTCTAAAGCTTTATCTTTGGCAATAAAACGATCATATTCTTCGGTGGTGGTAGCACCAATTACTTTGATATCCCCTCTTGCTAAATAAGGTTTTAAAATATCTTTAGCATTTATTGCACCTTCAGCCCCACCAGCATTTACCATCGTATGAATTTCATCGATAAATAAAATAATATCTTTGTTTTTGATTACTTCTTTAATAATCTTAGTTAATCTTTCTTCAAATTCTCCACGGTATTTGGTTCCACTTACTAAATCACCCATAGGTAGTTCAATTATTTTTTTGTTTAATAAAGATAAGGGAACTTCACGGCTTGTTATTTTGCGGGCTAATTCTTCAACTATAGCTGTTTTGCCTACCCCAGCTGGGCCGATGAGTAAAGGATTACTCTTTTTCTTACGCAAGAGAACTTCAATTACTTGATTTATTTGTCGATCACGCCCTATTACTTCATCAAACTCATCGACAAAATCATTTAAGACTCGACCAACATTTAATATTTCTAATTTTTCATTTTTGATATCTTGGGGTTTGATCTTCAATTCATCATATAAATCATCCAAATTAATATGCATGCCAAGCATGATACGAATAGCTATACCTTCCCCTTCATCTAAAAGAGCAATAAATAAGTGACTTGCTGTAACAATACCTTGGTTGTTTTCTTTAGCATCACTTAAGGCGCTTGCAATTATTCTTTTTAAAAGCGGAGTGTATAAATTAACATCTAAGTTTTTTTTAGGTATGCCAACTATTTCAATAAGTTCGTTTTTAAACTTTTGATATGTTAAGCCAAGTTCTTTTAATCTTTCTTTAACCGAATTATCGGTTTTAAGAATAGCTAAAAGTAAATGCTCACTGCCAACATAAGGGTGATGAAGATTGCTTCTTTCCTCTTCAGCCATTTTTAGTATTTCACTACCACTAAATCCAAAGTTATTAAACATATGTGCCTCCTGTTAATTATATTTAAATAATGTAAAAAAAAGACTAAGTTTATTCAACTTTAGTCTCATCTTTGTTAATTAAATGGAAAAAATGAGGGTCATTTAAGTGCTTGAAGATAATTTTGGGTTTACATTTATTTAACTCAGCTATTTCTTTCCAATAAAATTTGGCATTTTCTTTTTCTTCTAAATTTATAATATTATCTTTTCTATAAACATCTTGATTTTTAAATTTTAATTCATGAATGATTAATATTTCATGATAAGGTCTGTTTGTATAGTTAGAGAAAAAGAAATTCTCTAGTATCCCTACACTCCGTACATATTCGCCTTTGAGGCCAGTTTCTTCTAATATTTCCCTAATAATAGCACTAATGCTATCTTCACCAAGTTTACATCGACCTCCTGGCAAGCCATAATAATCAACTTGTTTATTTTGTTCTACTAATATTTTATTTCCATTTCGAATTAATCATGGCAACACGAAAATTAAAAGTATATCCTTCTTCTTTAAAATTAATATCCATGTTATCCCTTCTTTTTTTTATTATATACCAAATTTTAAGATACTAGCAAGAGAAAAGTAAGCGGCTTATTTTACAATTTCTTCTATTTTCATGAAGTTTGTTAAACGAATATTGTTAACCGCTGGTAGGCCCCCAGTAATAATAATTTTATCTTCGTTTTCTAAATTAAAATAATCTATCGCTTTTTCTTTTACAAGTTCTACTAATTCATCGGTATCATCCATGAGGGGAACAAGGGTTGTATAAACTCCATAATTTAGAGCTAGACTTCTTGCTACTTCTTTAGTTGTACAACAGGCTAGAATTGGACAGTGTGGCCTAAAATTACTAAGCATACGCGTACTATAGCCACTGATGGCTTCCGCAACAATAGCTTTAACATCAACATAATTAGTCATATCCACTGCACTTTTGGCAATACATTCGGTACGACCAATTTTACCTAAATAGCCAAAATGAGTAGCACTATGTTCTTCCGCATCACTTGCAATACTTGCCATATATTTAACAGTCTCAACAGGATATGCTCCTACCGTTGTTTCTCCACTTAGCATAACTGCATCAGTTCCGTCTAAAACAGCATTTGCTACATCGGTAACTTCAGCTCGAGTAGGTCTTGCGTTTTTCTTCATGCTTTCTAACATTTCGGTTGCAACAATACAGAATTTGCCATGTTCTCGAGCCTTTTTAATAATTAACTTTTGATAAACTGGTAATAAAGAGATTGATACTTCTTCCCCTAGATCACCACGAGCTACCATGACGCCGTCACTAACACTTAATATTTCATCTAAATTATCTATTCCTGTTTTAGATTCAATTTTAGCAATGATTTTCATGTTGCTATTTTGTTCTTCTAAAATTTTTCGAACTAAAAGGACATCTTCTTTGGCTGATACAAAGGATAAAGCTAGAAAATCTCCATTATTTTGACAAGCATAAATAATATCTTTTTGATCTATTTCACTAATAAAAGGTATATCTAGTTGTACACCGGGGGCAAATAAACTTTTCTTACTTCCTAAAATACCACCGTTAATAACTTTACAAGTTATACCATCTTCTTCTTTACTAATGACTTCGATTTTCATTAGGCCATTTTCTAATTGAATAATGTCCCCTATATTTAAACTATCAAGAGCTTCTTTATGATTTACACTAAAACGTTCATCGTTGCCAATGACATTTTCTTTGACAAGACGGATCGTTTTTCCTGGAACTAAATTAATGCCCCCTTCGATAACTTCTCCGTTTCGAAATTCCGGCCCTTTTGTATCATAAAGTAAACCAATGTTTCGCCCTTCTTCTTCATTTATCCATTTAACTAAATCTCGAACCGTTTTTCTTTCTTCCACGGTTGCATGAGAAAAATTTACTCTAGCCACATTCATACCCGCATGAGCCAACTCTTTAAATACTTCTTTAGTGTTGGTTGCAGGTCCTATACTGCAAATTATTTTAGTTTTTTTCAATTATTTTCATCCCCTTTGAAACATACAGTACTAAATTTTACTACAAAACTAGAAATAAATAAAGAAAAAGTTGAAAAATCAACTTTTTGTAAATTTACATTTAGTTTACAATAAATGGATCGGTAGATGTACCTGTACCAGATAACTGCACATCAGCCTTCAGATTTAAGACAGGACGTATTCCGCAACTTCCCCCACTATAATAATAGGTTAAATATCCATCCCAATGTACTTCAAGAAGATATGCTTGACTTCCAGCATAATAGTACGGAGACATTGTCCAGTATTGTTGATTAGTGTATAAATAATAACTACTATTATTTGAACCTAATCTTCCTCCAGCATACACTACTTCATCGGCTGTGATTAAGCCGACTGGATAAGTTAACGCCTCGTTTCCGATTCCTGCACCATCTACGGTATATAGATCTTCGTTATATGGACAGTCATATGTTGGCCTTATTACTTCTTTAAATGCATCTAATCTTATATACGCTCCATAATATGTTGTTGTGGTTCCGGTCCCTCCTCCACTTGTTGTTCCAGTGGTATTTCTATAATTTGATCTATCGCCACAGAATCCCGTAGTTATCGAAATCTTACTAGTGTATTTTTTGTTATTTGCTATATTATTTTGGTACCATTCATCTACCCTTCCTTTGATCGTACTACTCTTTCCTAGTCCGTGCACATAACCGCTTGTATACATGTAACCCATGTACATATTACTATTACTCAAATTATTGAATGCACTGATACCGGATAACTGGGTACTTGTTCCTGTGGTACTAGTACTGGTGCCATTATAAATGATTCTTACTGTGCCATCACCATTGATCCTGATGATCCGCCAGTAGAAGCCTGCAAAGGAAAGCCAGTTTTCGGTTGTGTTACCGGCAAAGTAGTAACTTGTTCCCTCGCCATCAGGTGCTTGGTATATCACACCATTAGTGTTTGATGTTAATACTGATGAAAAACTTGCCCTTTCCTGGATCGTTTTATCTGCCAGGATTACTTCTGATGCAGTTCTAAATATATCAAAATACAAATAACATTTAGTGCCCTTTTGAGATGTTCCTAATATATTTATTTTTCCATCTACATATTCAATGGTAATATTCTCATCTTTTACATCATCTACGGCACAATAACTCTCACTCGTGTTTAAAGCATAACCACTTGTTGGCACTACATCTACTTCATCATATCCTCCTGCTTCATTTTCTTGATATATTGCCACTATATTTAAATCATATGGAATATATGTAATAGTCCCATTTATTAAAGGTACACTTTGGGTAGTTCTATATTTTGCTCTTGTGAAATTTAAGATCAAGGTTGTAATTAAAGCTATTACGATGATTCCTATAATGATGTTTCTTGTTAAATGATTCTTTTTTAATATTTCAAAATTCATACTAATATCCTTTCATGATGCTAGACTTCATTTTAATTTACATCTAAGTAAACTATTATATAATTGATGAGTTTCCTAGCTTATACATAAATTATACATTTGGGTATGTCAAAAGTCAAGAAAAATATAGATATTTCTGACACGCAATTTTTATTTATTTTGTTTAATGAGACAATTTTAATTAGGTGAAGAAATATGTTTAGCACTGATAGAATTAAAAATTTAAGATTGAAAAATAATAAGACACAAAAGGACATGGCAGTAGTATTAGGGGTGAGTCGTAGTAGTTATGCTATGTGGGAATCTAATAATAATATTTTCCCTCTTAAAAGACTTATTGCTTTTAGTGATTATTTTGATGTATCTTTGGATTACCTTTTGGGTTTTGATAATGAATGCTATCCAGTTAAAAAGGCTTTTGATTTGAAAGCTTATTCTAAAAGAATAAAAGAATTTAGAAAAGAAAATAATTTGACTCAAGATAAGATAGCGAAATTTCTTCATATTGACCAACCAACTTGGAGTATATATGAAACTGGAAAAAGTTTGATTGGAACTCCGTTTTTGTATGATTTGTGCAAAAAGTATAAGATTAGCGCTGATTATCTTCTTGGGAGAACTGATAATCCTAAATATTTAAAATAGACATCGAGCTGATGTCTATTTAATTGTCCATTTCTAATAATTTACTTATTTGGGCTTTTATATCTTTAATATTATCTTGTTCTAATGTTTCTTCTAACATTTTTTTGGTTTGGTAATTATGAAGTATTCTTTCGTAGTTTTCTAGTTTTTCGCTCGCTCTTTGTACTGTTTTGCCAACACTGCTTTTGGATATGTTTTGGTTGTCGGCGATTTCTTGCATAGATAAATCTTCAATAAAGTGTTCACTAAAAGCTATTTGTTCGGTAGTAGTTAACAATTCTTTATATATGTCAAATAAAGCATTTAAATATTCTCTATTTTCCATCATCGATCATATCCTTAAATAAACCATATATGTAAGTTTCAATATCAAATGGTCTTAAATCTTTCATGGTCTCACCCAAGCCAATAAACTTTACGGGAATATTTACTGTTTCTTTAATGGCAAGGACGATACCCCCTTTGGCTGTACCATCAAGTTTCGTTAAAACAATACCGGTAATATTAGTAATTTCTTTAAAAGCTTCAGCTTGTAAAATACCGTTTTGACCAGTTGAGGCATCAATTACTAGCAAAGTTTCTTGAGGAGCACCTTCAACGTGAGTGCCAATTACTTTGTTTATTTTTTCTAATTCTTTCATTAAATTCACTTTGTTTTGAAGGCGACCAGCAGTATCTATTAAAACAATATCAATATTATCTTCTTTGGCTTTTACTAGACCATCATAAATGATGCCAGCAGGATCCGATTTTTCTTTGCCATAAAACTCGGAACCAGTTTTTTCGGCCCATTCCTTTAATTGAGGTACAGCTCCTGCTCTAAAGGTATCGCCAGCAATCATCATAACGCTTTTACCTTCACGTTTATATTTGTAAGCAAGCTTGGCAATTGTAGTAGTTTTGCCTACCCCATTTACCCCGACCATTAAAATAACGGTAGGACCATTTGGATTTATGTTAATTTTGTCACTTAATGATTCACCACTGACATAAATAATAAATAATTCATCGACAATTACTTCTTGTAAATATTTAGTATCCGTTATATTTTCTTTTTTTACACGAGCCTTTAGTCTATCAATAAAGTTCATGACAGTATTTACACCAATATCAGCCATAATTAAAATGCTTTCTAATTCATCAAAGTATTCATCACTTACTTTAGTATATTTATGACCTAAAACACTTAGTTCATTGACAAACTCTTTTCGCGTTTTTTCAAGACCTTTTTCATATATTTCTACTTCTTCTTGGTTTTCTTCTTTTTTGGCAAAAGCTTTTTTAAATTTAGCAAATAATCCCATGATTTAATTCCTTTCTTTTTACATAGCTTATATATTTAGATAATATATCCCAATCATAATCTTTTCCTTTTTCGTCATATATTTCCATAACTACTGATAACATATCAACACTGTTATTACTAGCTTTGATTAAACTTATTTTATCAGGTAATATTCCTATATCAGATGAAGTATGCATATTCCATCTTTCCATTTTATTATTATTAATATTACTAAATGCTCCATACATTTCTTTCATATAATAATAATCTATCCTACTTTCTTTTGATTTTAGCATTTTATCTTTAGCTTCATCTATGTCTTGCAAAGAATAAACACTTTCATCTAAATCAAGAAGGAGATATACCGCTTCTCTCATCTTATTATATACTATTTCGAAAACAAAATTTAATTTATCTTTATCTTCTAAGTATGCTTTGCTTAAAAATTCCTCACTCCATAAGGAAATTAATGCTCTTTTTTCATAAAAATTCATTCCTTTATAATAGCCATATAAATCTTTGGGGCCAAAAGCATTATTCATCATCCATTTAAGCCATACATCACATAATTCTAAAATGGCAATTTTGTCCTTAGAGAAAAATACTTTTTTGGTTGATTCTATGTTATTAGCATTTATGCCTATATTAGGAATTAAGCCATGTACCTCTATGTTTTTTAAATTAGATTTATTAGTAAAGTGAAAAAAGGAATTTATGTCGGCAATGTCTTTTAATAAAACTTCTTTTATAATATCCCTTCTTTCCTTAATTACGTACTTTGTTATATTCGATGCTTTTACTTTCTAATAGCAAATAATTACAGCATCTGTTTTTGATATTGGCTGATAATTTATTATTTTTGTATTTCATATATAACTTATAAGAACGATCTTTAATTTGATATTTGTTGGCATTTAACCACATTAATTGTTCTTTTAACATTTTTTGATATTTTCGCTCTTGAATATTTAATGTGTCTTTATTTAAATTAATTTCCGTATAATTGGCTTTGGTAACAGGAATCATATTATTAAAATTTATTGCTCCTAGTTCACCGTTTCTAATTTTAA
Source organism: uncultured Bacilli bacterium (assembly GCA_944329205.1). Lineage (GTDB taxonomy): Bacteria > Bacillota_I > Bacilli_A > RF39 > UBA660 > Caccenecus. The sequence continues at coordinate 10,101 of CALVHY010000070.1, forward strand.
AGAAGTCTAAAGTGTTTTTCATTATTTTATGTTTAGGCTTAGGACTTGATAAAGGGGCAAAATATTCCCATTTATCTATTTTAAATAGAACACCAATAAATGGTCTTAGTTTTTTTGATCCTTTGTTATAAATTACTTTGGAATCAAACTTTCGTAAATAATCACAATAATCGGTGTTAACATGTACAATTTTAAAATTACGCATTTAATCCCCCCTTACTAACTGATATATATTATTATACTATATGTAAAGCCAAAAGAAAAGGCTAGAGTTGAGTCTCTAACCTATTTTCGGTTTCTATATCTATAAACTTTTTCTTCAGTTTATTTGCCTAGAAAACCGCTTTCTTTTTTAAGTTCCAATTTATATGGCTGGATTCACCGCTTTTTTAAGTTCCAATTTATACGGCTGGATTCACCGCTTTTTATATTATATGCAAGTACTTGCATATGTGAATAAATCATACCATAAAGCTTTATATTAGTCAACTTTGAATTTGAAAAAACGCATGTTTTATTTTCTTCTTTTCCTTTCTTCCCCAATATTGTTATTTATTGCATAATTAGATACAGCTTTAAAGTTATCATCATATGGATAAACTTGTTGGCCAAATTTTAACCACATAGTTGACCAAGAAGCACCGGCTTCAAGAAGAGCTTTTACCCTTTTATCCTCCATTGTTTTATTACCTTCTTGTTTAGTTAAATTAACACATCCTTCTTCATCATATAGCTTACTTTGCAAATCACATTCTAACTTATCACACTGATATGCAAATAAAGCCTCTTGGGTTTGATGGGAATCAAATTCTAAAAATAATTCTTCAATCATTCTTCCTTCTAATAAATTACCTAGTATTTTGTGGACGGCAACATGCTCTATTTTTTCTTTTTCTTCTTTAGATATTTCAAATTGGGTTAAATCGCCAATAATAGCTTCACCTAGTTCATGAATTGCTAACATAAAGATCACTTTTAAGATATCGACATCATATTGATATTCGGATTTCATGGCTATAGCAAGCATTTGCACGCCAAATATATGCTCGGCAACACTTTCTAGCCTTTCTTTTTCGACATGCCAATCTTTCCAACCTTTTCTTAAATTGGTTTTATTCTACCATAAAGCATGTCTATTTACAATAAATTGTTTGCATTCCCCTTTTCTTTAAGTTATAATTATTATGGTGAAGATAGATGGCAAAAAAGAAAAAATCAAAAAAAGACGATACAGAAAAAGTAGGTTTTAGTACCGAACTTACAGGTCTTATTTTAATATTAATAGGAATAATTGGATTGGGGTTTGGTCCAGTTGGATCTATCATAAAGAAATTTGCAATGTTTTTGGTGGGAGGTTGGGCTTGGATATTTCTTTTAATGTTTATTTTAGGCTTAGGTTTATATATGCTCATTAAAAGAAGTTTACCTAAGTTTTTGAGTCAAAGACTAATGGGATTTTATGTTATTATTATTGTCGTTTTAGTTGCTAGCCACTTTGAGTTTATTAGACAGTGTGATGGAGCTTCAGATATTTTTAGAACTACTATTGATCAGTATATGGAGCGAATTTCAACAATTGGTTCTAATACAGCTTTGTTTACAAGTGGAGATACTTCTATTGAAATAGGTGGAGGTATGCTAGGGGCGATTTTTGCGATAGCTTTAAGTAGCTTATTTGGACTTACAGGAACCAAAATTGTGACGGTTATTTTGACAATTTTTGGCCTTATTTTAGTCTTTAATATAACTTTTGCTGATATGTTAAAAAAATTAAAAGCGTTTTTCGTAAAACTTAAAAAGGCTTCTTCAAAAGAAAAGCCGATTAAAGAAGAAATATATGCTTATGAAGAAGATAAAGAGTTTGAGGATAAGAAAGATGATAAAATTGTCATAACAAGTATGGAAGAGTTAAAAAACTTGGGAGATAATCAAAAAGAAAACTTAGAGACAAATAAAAGTAGTGTTTATGAGGTAAGTAGTAATTATACTTTGCCGCCACTATCTTTGTTAGATGATGTTACTCCTCCTAAGAAAAATGCTGCCTCTAATAACTATATTCGTAGCAATAAAGAAAATTTGGAAAGAGTGTTAAAAGACTTTCAAATTAATGGCCAAGTGGTAGAGATTCATATAGGCCCAGCGGTAACTCAGTTTGAGGTTAAAGTCCCTAGCGGAACAAAAGTATCAAGAATTGTAGGAATAAATAAAGAAATTGCTCTTGCCCTTGCTGCTAAAGACGTGAGAATCCAAGCACCAATTCCTGGTAAAAGTACTATTGGTATAGAAATTCCTAATCCAACGATTAGTGCCGTTAAATTTAAAGAAGTTTTAGCCCATGAATCGAAAGCGATGAATGATGCAAAAATAGTTGTTGCTTTAGGTAAAGATATTATGGGTCGACCACAACTGGCGGATATATCTAAAATGCCTCACCTTTTAATCGCGGGTTCGACAGGTTCTGGTAAATCGGTTTGTACAAATACCATGATTTGTTCGATTTTGATGCGCTATAAACCGGATGAGGTTAAACTGGTGTTAGTCGATCCCAAAAAAGTGGAACTTTCTAATTACAATGGAGTACCACATCTATTATGTCCCGTAGTTAGCGATCCTAAAAAGGCAAGTGTTGCTTTACAAAAGTTAGTTGATGAAATGGATAAAAGATACGATTTATTTAGTGAGGCCAATGTCAAAAATATTGCAGGATATAATGAATGGATTCAAAAAGAAAATAAAAATAATGGTACAAATAAGCCTAAAATGACTTATATCGTTGCTATAATCGATGAACTAGCAGATTTAATGCTTGTAGCATCAAAAGAAGTAGAAGATTCAATTATGAGAATTACCCAAATGGCAAGAGCGGCAGGAATACACCTTATTGTTGCTACTCAAAGACCATCTACTGATGTTATTACGGGAGTGGTAAAAGCAAATATCCCTTCACGAATTGCTTTTGCTGTAGCATCAAATATTGATTCAAGAACTATACTTGATATGAGCGGAGCAGAAAAACTTTTGGGTAAAGGTGATATGCTTTACTTACCAATGGGCGAAAATGTTCCTATCCGTATTCAAGGTTGCTTTATTAGTGATAATGAAATTAAAAGAATTATTGATTATGTTTGTAAAGAACAAACTGCTCATTATAGTGAAGAGATGCAAAATTTAGATGCGGGAAGTAACGGTATTCATGGTAATGCTTCCGAAAAAGAAGAATATGATGATCCGTTATATAACGAAATTGTCGAGTTTGCGATTCAAAGTGGTAAAGTAAGTACAAGTTTACTACAAAGAAGATTTAGACTCGGTTATAATCGAGCGGCAAGAGTGGTAGATCTTTTGGAAGAGCGAGGAATTGTGGGGCCTCCAAATGGGTCAAAGCCAAGAGAAGTTTTAGTAAAATTAGAAGATAAAACTGAATAAAATTATGATTTACAAATAAGATTATTATATGATAAAATATTAATGGAGGGATATTATGGCAAGTAGTAAAATAAAATATCAAAATCAAACTACGAAAAAATATTTTGTTGGTCTTTGTATTGTTCTAGCCATAATTTTTCTTGCATTATACGTTAATAGATGGAATACAGTTCGAGAACAAGAAAAATATTATAATAGCTATCTCATTAGTACTAATACAATTAGTTTGGAAATGACAGATATTGATGAAATTAGTTCCGTTTTATCTGAAACACCTAATTATTACTTCTTGTATATTAGCTATACTGGTGATGAAGATGTTTACAACCTAGAAGAAGAATTAAAACCGTTGATTGATGAATATCAGTTACAAAATAATTTTTATTTCTTAAATGTTACTGATTTTAAGGATACAAATACAGATTATACGAATGATATTGCTGATGAATTAGGTATTGACCGGAGTATTATTTCTAAAGTTCCAATTATTCTTTATTTTAAAGATGGAGAACTGGCAACTGCAAAAGGAATTTTTACCGCGGATGAATTTCAAGATTTACTAGAAAATCAAGATATTAAGTCACAATAAAAATTACTCGCTTACGAGTAATTTTTTTTGGTTTGTTTGATAATATTGGCATTTTTCTTTCAATAAACATTCTTCGCATTTGGGGTTTCTAGCCGTACAATGATATCTACCAAATAAAACTAATTGATGGTGTAATCTACTCCATTTATCTTTAGGAAACTTCTTCATTAGTTTTTGTTCAATTACGGATACATCATCATTTTCTTTAGCTAATCCAAGTCTTTTGGATACTCTAGCAACATGCGTATCAACGGCAATCGCTGGTACATTATAAACATTTGATAATACCACATTACAAGTCTTTCTCCCTACCCCAGGTAGACTTTCTAAATACTCTCTATCATTAGGAACTATGCCATTGTAGTCTTCTATTAGCCTTGTAGCAATCGTTTTAATATAACCTGCTTTTTTCGTGTGTGAACCACATGGTCTAATAATATTTTCGATGTCTTTTTGATCTACCTTTTTTAGACCTTCTAAATCATATTTTTGAAATAAGACTTTTGTTACTTCATTTACCCTTTTATCAGTACATTGGGCGCTTAAGACTGTTGCAATTAATAGTTCATAGTCTTTGGTATAATTTAATTCACATCTAGCATCAGGATAATATTTATCTAATACGCTAATTAAATCTTTACTCTTCATCATCTAACCAGTTATAATCAAATAACTCACTATCCTCCTTCTTGGCTGTATTTCTTTGTTCTAAATGATTGTTTACATCTTTCATTGTTTTAAATCCTTTTTTATTCCATTCATATAATATTTTGTCTATATATCTAAAATTTCTCACGCCATTATAAATAGCCTCTTTTAGAGCACCTACAATTAATTCTTCATTGTAGTTATGTTCTAACCAAGCATTGATAATTTCATATTCGGTACTGGTAATAGGACGAGCAAATTCTTGTTCAAATTTGGCATAAATATCCGTTTTCATTTCTTTTTTTTCTTCTTTTTTTTCCTCTTCGACAATCATTTCATAAAAATTATCTAAGCTAACATTCTCTATCATTCTACCTTCAATATCTTTTTCCGTTTTAATATCAATTAATTTCTTAGATAAAAGACTTGTAAAAACTTCATAGGCTTTATCGGCGGGTATTCCTAAATTATTACTTAATTCATCCATATTTAAGTAACTGTTAAAATCATTATCAAAATAAGTAAGCATTAAAAATTCCTCTAAAGATAACTTTAAAGATAAAGCTTTTTTAATAAATAAACTATTGGTTATGTATTTTTGACATTTAAAAATATCTATATTCATTTAATCAACTCGCTTTTATGTTCTTTGATATATTTGGTAATATCACTTGTTTTATTTCTTATTTTACCATTAATAATTAAATTTTCAATATCTTTTAAGATTATACCAACATTTTTAGAGTAATCAATGTCTAATATTTTAACAATATCACTTGCTTTTATATTAATATCTTTTTTATCATGGATCGGTAGTTCTTTATATATTTTGTTAATGGTCTTTTTATCAATTCCTAAAATTTCTCCTGCTACTTGAGATAAATATAAACCGTAATTATATACTGTTTTTTTCGTTATCTCTTCACTCCCTATTATTCTTCTAATGGAAATAATATTGTTCTTTTCGGGCTTGGTAAATGGTAAATTATAATTTACTTTGATTTGGGCATACATTCCTTCTAGGTTTTTTACGGATATTATATTTTGCCAATTAGTTATTTCAAGTAAGTTTAGTATTCCTAAATCATTTAATAAGTTTAATCCTTTTTTGACGTTTTTAGATAATAAAATTTTATCTAATTCTTCTTTTATTCTTGTGTTAGATAAAGTTAGGACTAGTTCTTTATTTTCTTTTATTTCTTTATATAAACTTGATTCTAAATTGAAATTTAGATTGGTAGCAATACGTATTCCTCTTAGTATTCTTAAAGGATCTTCTTTGATTTTTTCGCCTGGATCACCAATCATTTTTATTTTTAGGGCACTTAAATCATCTATACCGCCAACTAAATCAATAATTTCGCCCTTAGAATTCATACATATCGCATTAATCGTAAAATCTCTTCGTTGTAAGTCTAAAACTAAATTATTAATATAATTAAATTCGACTGGTTTTCTTCCTTTATATTTTATTTCTTCACGATAAGTTGTGATTTCCACATGATATTCTTTTACTTTAAATTCAACACCACCTAAATTTTTAGATGAAGCACTCGGAAAAATGCTTAATAGTTCTTTGGGTGTGGCATTGGTGCATATGTCGATATCATATGAAAAAATACCAACTAGTAAATCACGTACGTATCCACCAACTACATATGCTTCATATCCTTCGTTTTCTATTTTTGTTAAAATATTTTTAATTATTTTATTCAATCTTATCACCTATTTAATTTTATTTTTTTATTGGTTTTTTTAATCTTCCTATTACAACATTTTCGTCATGACTATTTATTCCAAATTTAATGACTTTTTTTGCTTTTTCATTAATATATTTTTCTACTTCCTTAATGGTGTTATCAAAATTATCAAAGTCAACATCAAACCAGGTTACATTCATTTGATTTTTAAACCATGTGTATTGTCTTTTAGCATAATGTCTTGATTTTTTTTTGATTAATTCCTTTGATTCCTCTAAAGTTATTTTTCCATCAAAATAATCATATAATTCTTTGTATCCTATGGCTGTTGCTAAGATGCGCGAATTTATTTTTTTATCGTAAAAACTTTTTACTTCATCTATTAGGCCTTCACGAAACATTTCATCCACCCGATTGTTAATTCGTTCATAAAGCATGCTTCTTTCACAGGTAAGACCAATATAAAGGGCATCATAGATTGGTTTTGATGCAGGTACATTTATATTTTCTTTATTTAAAAATCTAATTAGCCTTTGGCGATTGTTTTTATGAATGGTCATATTAGCATCTTTTTTTAAGGCTAGTTCATATAAAATATCATTCGTTAATTCATCATAATGGTTGACTTTATTTTCTTCTTCGTTAAACTCGTAGCTATATAAAGCTGCTTTTAAGTAAAGCCCAGTTCCGCCCACAAAAATAATATTTCTATCTTTGTATTTTTCGATTAAATTTCTCGCATCTTTTTGATAATCGTATACAGTGTAATTATCAGTCACATCTTTGATATCAAATAAATAATGAGGAATTCCCTCTTTTTCATTTTCTTTTATTTTAGCAGTGCCAATATTCATCTTTTGGTATACTTGCATGGCATCAGAGTTAATAATAATGGCATTGTATTTTTTGGCTAATTCAATGCTTAATTTGGTTTTGCCAACTCCTGTAGGCCCAACAATAGCTAAAATCATGATAAGTCCTTCCTTCTAATCTTATTTTACCATAATTTAGCGTTTAAAAAAAGTTAATACTAAAATTTTTAGATTAACTTGGATAAGGAATCAACGTCGTTCCTTCAAAAAAAGGAATGTTAGCATCACACCAAGCTTTGGTCGGCTCATTGCCGGCGCCAAAAGCTTCAGTTAAGTCGACAAGAACCATGCCATCGTACCAAACAGAAGTCGTAGCATTACTATTATTGTAATCTACTCGTATTGGATAAGAACCGGCGGTAAAAGAAGAGCGATCGTTAACGGCCGATACAATATTCCAGGTATTGGCACTGCCTATGGATTGTCCTTCAACAAAATTGGGCTCAGCTATAGGCCAATAAATGCCAGCATTTCCACTTGCTCCTTCATGATAAACTTCATATCTTGCATAGTAAATGTGGGTTGGATCAAGAGAAATTGATGCATTATTAGCAGAAGTTATTTCGGGAGATGAAGATGTGCCAGTTAATCTTAAGGCCATATTTCCATATTTAGCATGTGTTGAATCGATTGTGCCATTACTCCAAGTTCCCGTGGTTTCAAAGCTAGGATTGGTCACTAAATTAGTTATTTGGAGTTGCCTAGCTTCAGCTAGATTGTAAACCATTACTTCACCTTGAAATGTTTGGCCCATAATACTTGTATCAGCACTTTCATCGATCCATAAATATAATTCAAATGACTCTGAGGTATTAATATCAGGTAAGGAACCAGTGGCAATAACATAAGAAGTAGATATATTACTACTCGATACGCCAGCTGGCAAAGAGCTCGGTGTTAGGCTTGTTAATCTAGTTGTACTGGTGCCATCTAAAGAAAAGTTTATGTATGATAATAATTCTTGATCAGTATTATTAGAAATGTTTAAAAAAATTTGATAGCCACTTCCAGTAGCACAATTGTTAGTAATGGTAAAAGTATAAGGATCGATACGAGAAAAAGCTTGGGAACTGCTCATGGGATAACTAGTCAAATTTATGGAAGATCCTTCAGTAAAAGTAATATCATAACAGCTAGAGCTAATTGTATTAGGGTCGTTTTGAGAACCACTATAAGCTAAATAAGCATAAGTTATACTTATGGCAGCGGTAATTACAATCACTATAGATAAAATTAGCAATATTAGGTACTTTTTGTTGTTCAATTTTATCACCACTATCTCACTATATTACATTATATAGTATTTTTAGGTTTTTGAAAAGTATAAATTTAAAAAAACTTCCAAAAAGGAAGTTATAAATAGCTATAGACTAAAACCCGACCGGCAAAAGTATCTCCCATAATATCAGTTGTAGCTGATTCCGTTATCCATAAACGCAAATTGTATGTAACAGAAGCTCCAGGAGAAAGCGTGCCACTAGCTAGGCTATAACTTGTATCAAGGTCATAAGCGCTTTGGATATTAGTAGAAAAAGAATATGGGTTGGCATTACTTAATAAAGATGGTGTCCCAGTTATAGAGGTGGGATTAGTCTGATCAAGTCGATATTTTAATAAGCTAGTTTGAAGAGTTGATGGAGTTGTTGTTATCGTACTTAAAGTAACATCATAATTTATAGTTGTGGCATTTGAACCAGTGCATGTATTCGTGATTGTAAAAGTATAAGGCGATAGCGTACTGGCATTATCATCACTCATAGGATATGTAGCCGTTAAATTAATCGCATCAGATCCCTCGGAAAAAGAAATTTCAAAACATGCTGAGGTTATTTCATTAGGATTAGTTTGGGCTCCTGAGATCATATAGTATGAATAACTAGTACCAATAGTCATTGTTACTAAAATCATAATTGTTAATATACCTAAAGTAATTTTATAACCACTTCTCATATCATCACCTATTTTACTATTTATAATTATAAGATATTTTTTACATTCTCACAAGTCCTTTTTAACTAATTTTTTGTAAATATTACTTTTTTACCATCTAAACTAAAACTTTTAGCCGCGGTTATGGTTACTAAAATAAGTTTTCCAATATCTTCCCCGGCACCATCAATGTTGACGAGCTTCATAGTTTTAGTGTAACCATATACCTTGTTAGATCCTTTTTCACTAGGACCTAAGACTAAAACTTCTTCGGTTTTACCTAGGTATGCTTGGTTGTGAGCTAAACTGTAGGAGTTAATTAACTCATTTAATTGGTGTAAGCGGTCTATTTTAGTTTTTTTGGAAAGCGTGTCTTTAATTAAAGCAGCTGGGGTTCCTTCTCTTGGAGAATAAATAAAGGTGAAGGCTCCATCAAATTTACATTTATTTACTACTTCTAAAGTTTCTTCAAAATCTTCATTAGTTTCATTAGGAAAACCAACAATAATATCTGTAGTTATACTAACATTAGGAATATGAGCTTTTATTTTATTATAAAGAGCTATATATTCTTCTTTAGTATATCTTCGGCCCATTAATTTTAAAAGACGGGAACTACCACTTTGAAGGGGTAAATGAATGTATGGCATAATGTTTTCATATTTGGCAATTACATCAATCATTTTATCAGTAAAATCCCAAGGATGACTAGTTACAAAACGAATTCTTTTTATACCGGTTTTAGCTACATTTTCAAGAAGAGTGGCAAAATTATAGCCAAAATCTAAATCTTTACCATAAGCATTAACATTTTGACCTAGAAGAGTTATTTCTAAGTAGCCGGCTTTTTTTAATGATGTTACTTCTTCTAAAATATCTTCCATTTTCCGACTTCTTTGTTTTCCTCTTGTGTAAGGTACTATACAATAAGTGCAAAATTTGTCACAACCATACATAATATTTACCCAAGCACTTATTTTAGAGTCTCTTACATAATCCATGTGTTCATATACATTACCTTCAATAGAATATACTTCTATTTGCTGCTTTTGATCTTCTTTTAAAATCATTTTACCTAAATCATTAATGTTATGAGTGCCAAAGACAATATTTACAAATGGATATTTGGTTTTTAGAAGGTTGGCTACACTATCGGTTTGAGGCATACATCCACCAACACAAATAATTAAGTTGGGATTATTTTTCTTTAAGTGTTTTAAGCGGCCTAAAAAACCAAATACTTTGTCATGAGCATTTTCTCTTATGGAGCAAGTGTTTAGAATGACTATGTCAGCTTGTTCTAAATCAGTGGTGGGAATAAATCCGAGATTTTCTAATATTCCTTTTATTTCCTCAGAGTCATGAACGTTCATTTGACATCCGTAAGTTCTTATATAATATTTTTTATTAGTATATTTGGTACTTTTAAGGTTTGCAGCGGCTAAATACTCTACTTTTTTGGTAGTCCTTAGACGAGCTTGTTTTAAATTTGGTAAATTCAAGGTATACACCGTCCTTTAGGAACTATTATAGCACGAAATTAGCTTTTATTTAACTATTTTTTGCCGAGCTTTTTGATAGGCTTTGATGAGATTGTATAGTTTTAGCATATCTTGATTAAAGTTTGTATCGAGATCATTTTTTATTTTTTCATAAATATAGTCAATATTATCAACATTTTCTTTTTTATATTCATAAAATAAATATTTTAGATTATCAATCTTTTTGTTTTGATATAAATCATTAATTTCTAGTAAAATTAATTTTTTAGCTTCACTAACTTGCCTTATATTAGATTTTGATTTTATAGGGGATAATAAAACGTAGTTTAAAGGAGTTTCTTTAATACCATACATAGCTTCTAAAACATTTAATTCATCATCAATTAATAATTTGCTGCGAAAAGTGCTGGTGCCTTCTTGATTAAATTCTAGGGCACAAACATTTTTCCCGTCAGTAAATAAACAGGCGTATTCAAGACGTTGGTAAGTTTTTTTGGTACTAATTAGCGTTTTAGCGGCGATAAGGCCTAGAAAGGCTTGATCTACCTTTATGTTGTTAGCATAAAGATCTAAAAAGGTTTTGTGTTTTACTTTAATTAATGGAATCTTTTTGATTAATTCTAAACAATCATAATCATTCCATTCATAAAATTCATAAGGTTCTTCACTCCAGTTTAAAATTATGTCGTAATAGTAATTCATTTTTTATCCGCCTTTCTAAAGATAAAATAATACAGGCTATACCAATAATAAAAAGCCATGTTTCAATTCTTCTACTTATAAATTTAACAAAATCCCAAAAACTATACCCTACTGTTAATAAATTTAAGTAAATTATGATAAAAAAGAGACCAATACTGGTAAAAATAAGGCCAAAAATGTAAAGTAAAGCTTTAAACATGACAATTCCCCCTATAATTTTATTTCTTAAATCAAAAAAATATTATATAATTAAATAGGTGATAAAAATGAATTATTTAATTTATATTATTTTAGGAATTATTCAGGGATTTACCGAACCAATACCGGTTTCTTCAAGTGGGCATATCTTCCTTTTTAAAAATATTTTTAATTCGAATATGTTTAATGATCTTAATTTTGAGATTGTTTCTAATTTTGGATCATTTCTAGCTATTTTGTTTATATTTAGAAAAGATGTCATTGATCTTTTAAAAGCTTTCTTTGCTTATATTTTTAAGAAAGATACAAGAAAAATAAATAAAAATAAATTTAAGTACTGTATGTATATAATTGTATCAACTATACCAATAGGTATTGCAGGTTTGCTTTTAAAGGATTTTATCGAAGAGAGATTACAAAATATTACCCTTCTTGGCTTTGCTTTCTTATTTACAGCGTTTATGTTACTTTTGGTTAAAAATAAAAATGGTAAAAAAGATGACTATGATATTACCCTTAGGGATGCTATAATTATTGGATTTTGCCAAATTATAGCCCTATTCCCAGGGATTAGTAGAAGTGGAACGACTTTAGTATTATGTTTGCTAGTAGGAATGAAGAGGGCTACAGCTTTAAAGTATACATTTATTTTGTATTTCCCGATTAGTCTTGCAACAATGGTTTTGGGGGTTAGTGATATAATTGAGGCAGGTTCTTTAACGGAAGTGGCCCTACCTTATTTATGCGGAATGGTGGCAGCAGGCGTGGTTACTTATTTTTCTTACCGTTGGTTAAGTGAAATTGTAAAACGGGGAAATTTATGGAAATTTAGTATTTACTGTTTATTTTTAGCTATATTTGTATTTATTTATTTTCGATAGTGAACATAAGAGTAATTCGCCGAACCTCACGGTTCGTTTTTTTCTGCTGTATATGAATAAACTTCGATTAGTTTGTAAGGCCTTAATCCCTCATTTAATATATTTTACTCACTATAATCTTGATTAATTTCTAAACCATATTTGCTACAGTGATATTCTCTTTAATTATAAACTCGTGTGCATCCCTATAAGATAAAAAAATTCCCGCGTGGGAATTTAATTTTTAAATAAAATAATATTAAATAATAGTAGTAAAGCTACATTAAAAGCATAGGTAAATTGGAAGCGTTCACATTCGATTACAGATATTAATAAATCAGATGCGCATATAATCCAACCTTCTTTGCTTTTAGGTTTAAATTCTTTTACACTTGCTTTTTCTTCACGATTAACAAAAGGGAATATCTTTTTAATTAAGACGTGATGAAACATATGCGTTTTAATAGCTTCACTTTCTAAATTACTTACATTAAAATATTTTTGGGCATTAGTGGCAGCAGTTACAGGATGGCGAAGATAAGAATTTTCGGGACTGTCTTTTCTTGTTCCAAGAAAAAAATCGTGGAGTAAGCCAGCTCGAGATACACTTCTTAAATCAGCTTTAAATATTCGACCTAAGCGATAACTTAATTTGGCAACCCTTAAGGAATGCTCGTATTTACTTGTACCATGGTGTAAATCTTTTTTTGTCTCTAAAAAATGTTCATCATTTAATATATCACACACAAACTCATCAAACTCGCATTTTAAACGTTTTGTCATCTTTTCAACTCCTACTTTTTATTTTGCGACTATTAACATTATAGTAAATTGTACGCATTTTGTAAAGGATAAATGCTTATTTTTTGATGTCACAAAATGAAAATAAGCCCAAAAAGGGCTTAATTAATGTTATTTACAACCCCCTAAATTGCTCATAACACTTTAATTATAGCATATTTTTAAGTAAATGTCAAAAAGGCTGAGTTATACCGGGGTTTTAAGTTTTTCAATTTCTTCTTGGGTTAGGCCAGTATAGTGAGAAATGGTTTTTAGATCAAGGCCATCAGCGAGCATGTTTTTAGCCGTTTTTATTAGCCCTTCTTTTTGGCCTTTTTCTAAACCTTCTTTTTTGGCATAATATTCTACATCATTTATTTTATCATAAATGTTTCTTACTTCTTCATCATTGACAAAACTTTCCATAAATGCTAGAGCTTTTTCCA
>CALVHY010000071.1 GCA_944329205.1 uncultured Bacilli bacterium
GTTACTATCATATTCTGAATATACATAATTCCACCACGAGCAGACTCCAAACCCAAATATTTTTTAAAAGTATATAGTATTGCTTGCTTTATAGTAGGTATAGATCTTTTTGGTGCAAAGCCATTTAAATTAGAACTAATTATATTATTATATTTTGCACTCAAGTCTGATGGACTGATACCAACTTTTATTAACGAATCACTGGTATCAATCTTTAAATCTTTATCAACATTTTCACTTTTTATTGCTATATCATTTACTATACTATCATTTTTGTCATATTCTGTATTTACTCCAGTGTTTCGTAATGCTTCCATATTTGTATAATAATCAGCCACTTCATTTTCATTAACTAATTGTTTAATTTTAAAATATTTACAAAATTCATGTTCAAAAACTTTATAAAAAGATGCGGTAACATCACCAAAATCAACTCTGTTTTTGTAATATGATCTCAATGATATTGGAGTATATATTTCTTTTCTTTTAGAACATAAAGATTTTATTATATTCGGATTATATACTTCTTTTTTTATTGCAATGGATTGAATATTTGTATAGACATAAGATTTATTTAAAGCTTCATCTGAGTAATGCTTTGCTTCTGGCATTCGTAAAATCCTACCAACTGTTTGGATTTCAAAAACTATACTATTAGATTCTCTAAACTTAATCAAAATTTGAGCTCTAGGGCAGTCCCAGCCAGTATCTATTGCTTGTTTAAAAATCAAATACTGTACTATGCCATTATTATCTAATAATTTATCTGATTCATTATTGATCTTTTCATCTGATAGCCATACTGCTAGTTTTCCGTTTTCTTCTGTAACGCCTTTTGCATTTAAAAACTTAATAACCGATTCTTTTTTATCATCACCTGCAGTAGAGTTAGGTAATTGAATTAACACTAAAGGATTTACCATTGTATTTTGTTCTTTATACTTTAATGCTAATTCGTTCCTTTTTTGAAATGCACTTTCTAAAATTAATTGTTCAGAGTCCATTTCATCATCAACAATCTTTTCTATATCTTGATTTATAATTATTTCTTTTTTTATCATACCCTCATCTATAACTTTAATAGGATCAACAATAACTCTTGCTTGCATATCATCGATTAAAACTGGTGTAGCACTCATTTCAATAGTTAAATCTGGAACTATTATTTCATCTCTAATTTCCTTAGCACGACTAGTAGTAGCACCAGCATGAGATTCATCAATAATAAGAACTATTTGTCTTCCTATCTCATGAGTATTTTTTAGAACTTCTGGAAAATTTATCGTCTCTTTATCTTTCATTAAAGTGTTTTTGAACTCACCAGTTTTTTTATCCTTAGTTCTAATCTTTTCCCAATTAATAAATACAACTTCATTTTGATTAATTATAAATTTGCTTCCAAAAAATTCGTTTTCAAGTAAAGTGCAAGTAATTGTTTCATCAATCTCCCTT
The DNA here is from genome assembly GCA_944329205.1 of uncultured Bacilli bacterium. GTDB lineage: Bacteria > Bacillota_I > Bacilli_A > RF39 > UBA660 > Caccenecus. The sequence goes on from CALVHY010000071.1 coordinate 1,453, forward strand.
TTTACACTTTTCATGCTTTGTTTATGTAAATCACCTTTACCGATACTAATCCACAAAAAACATAAATCCCTTTTGCTAGAATTAACTAATTCTAACATATATCTTGCAATTGTAAATGTCTTACCACTACCAGTTGGTGCTTGGAATACAATAGTTTCTTTTCCATCTCTCTTAAAGTATAAATTAGAGTAAGTTAGTAATTCTTCTATTGCTAATTCTTGATATTTTTTTAATTGCTTCATTATTAATCCTCCTTACTCATTTTCACAACTTTTTTATATAGTTCAACTATTTTATATGGGATGGACTCTATGGTATAATTACTGACATCCTTTAAGTTACTAGTATCTACATAATTACCAAGTGTGAATATATATAAAAGTTTTTCTTCCTTAATGTCTTTTATTGTATTTATAAAATCATTATATTTTAAACCAAATATATCAAAATAAACACAAGTGTATTTTGTTTTATTATGATTAGTAAATATAGCATATTCATTATTAGAAACTACTTTATCAAAAGTATTTCCTTTAACACACAACATTGGAATACATTTTTCAGTAAGATCATAATACAATTGATCTCTAGTACCTATATTTTTCACAAATTCAGTTTTATAATATCTTAATATTGCATTTCTTCCTTCAGAATATTTCGAACCATCTTTTCTTTTCCCAGTAATAACTACTGCACACCTTGGATATGTAACTTTTTCACAAATTCCATTTTCGTTATTTGTACATAAAATAAAACTTCTATTTCCGCCATCCTCTTTATTCAAATCTAATATTGCTTGTGCAGTAGTACCAGATCCAGCAAAAAAATCCAAAATAATAGCATTTTTATTGTCTATTAAAGAAATTAATAATTTTAATAATCCAACATTTTTAGGATTATCAAAAGGAGTTGCCGATACTCCGAAAATATTTTTTAACTCTGTTCCTGCCGATGTTGTTTTAACATCTATTTGATAATCTTTAACTACTTTATTATTAACTACTGCATCATATTTTCTGTTTGTAACCATGCTTTTAATTCTAATTGTTGTACTAAAATTTTTTTCATATATTTTATTATTTTTAAAATCCAAAGCATTTTTTTTGTATAATTCATTTAATCTGTTTTGTGAATATGTATTTAATACAAAATCTTTTCCGTTATATGAACAAAATCTTTCAAACCCCTCATCAATTAGTTTCTTATCAATGTCATTAACAGATTGTTCCTTTTTAAATTTTATTTTATTATCACTTTTTCTATAATATACTGTATAATGTTTATCCGAATCAAAGTTTATTACTGGGTCATTAAAACTTTGCTCTCCCACTAATATTCTTCTTCCACCACTATGCACATAATTGCCATTTTCATCTTGTATTAAGTCAGTGGTTGACTTTGGTATATTTTCTATAAAGTATGTAGAATTCTTATCCTTTGCATATATCAAACAATATTCATTGCTTATTGAAACAAAATTTGAATTTTTCCTACCTTTAGGATTATTTTCAATAGATAACATTGCAATATAATTATTTTCGCCAAATATTTTATCACATAATAGTTTTAGTTGGGCAAATTCATTATCATCAATAGACACAAATATTACCCCAGTTTCTTTCAGGAGTTGTCTGGCTAATTTCAATCTCTTTTCCATGAAATTTAACCATTTACTATGCCTATATCCATCTTCAAGATCTATAAATTTATCATTATATATAAAATCCTTTTTTCCAGTATTATATGGTGGGTCTATATAAATTATGTCAATTTTTTCTTTATGGGTATAATTTAGAACACTTAAAGAATGAAAATTATCTCCTTCAATTAAAATATTTTCTTGACCCCCGTTATTAATATTTTTATCTTTGACTTCTCTTAAAACAGGAATATATTTATCACAATCAACAACAATTTGTTCTGGTTCTTTTTCTTTGTCCCAAACAAGTCCATATTTGCCATTTTCATTTTCACTTAAATTTTTAATATATTCTATTAATTCTTCTTTTGTCATTTTATAAAAGTCCATTATGTCATCCTCCCCATAATCATGTAATATAGTTCTATTTGATTATACTATATTTTTTAATAAAATCCTAGCACTTAAAAGTATTTATACGATGAAAAAATGCAAATTTTATCTTATCATATCTTAAATTTGTATATTGATATATTTCTCAATTTCTTGTGCAAATTTAAAGAGCATACGATCATATTCTTTTTTGTAATTATTAGTGAAAAATATAGGAGACAATTCTAAGTATCTATAAATTTCTCCAGAGTTAATTTTATCTTTAAATTCTTTATAATACTGTATTAAAGATTGCTTTTCTAAATATTTATATCGTGAAATTAAAAGACATTTATTTGCCCTTTCTCCATATTTTTTTTCGTAGTCAATGATTGAATTTAACAAAGAGATATTTAAAGGTAAGATATAGCGGTCATCATATTTTGATTTACTAGAGTTTACCATACCAATTTGTCTCAATATACAAGCTGTACAAATTCCACATTGACATATTCCAGAATTTTTTCTATTATGAAAAGCTTTTGATCCTGGCATTTTAGAGCAAGTTTTTGTATTGG
>CALVHY010000072.1 GCA_944329205.1 uncultured Bacilli bacterium
TTTATGTATTTTCATATTCATGATCACCCCTGATAATAGCATTATACTACAAATACATATGTTCGTCAAGAACAATTTTTAAAATACACGAATTTCGTGTACTTTCCTATAAGATAAAAAATAAAGATTCTAATCAAGAATCTTTAAATTACACATCTGGCAGGGGATGAGAGAATCGAACTCCCAACTAAAGTTTTGGAGACTCCTATTATACCATTTAACTAATCCCCTAAATTTCTTCCAAACCAAATAAATTATATCATAAATAAAACCAATTTACTACTAAAATATACTATTTTTTTAAATATTGGATCACTATTTATTATCCCCATTTATTTTCTCCCTGTTTAAATTTTTTCCTTACTTTAAAAAAGCATAACACACTCCTTTTAAAAAACAATATAATAAACTAGGTGATCCAATTATGTTAGTAAACTATACAACCAAAGAATTAGACCTTCTTGCAAGAATAATGCGAGCAGAAGCTCAAACTGAAGGTGATTTAGGGATGCTGATGGTTGGAAATGTCGTTGTAAATAGGGTAATTGCTAATTGTTACACTTTTAAAAACATTGATAATATTACTGATGCCATATATCAAGCTAATCAATTTGTCGGCACTAATTCTTCTCTTTTTCAAGCCTCAGCAACCACGGCTGAAAAAAATCTAGCCGAACGCACCTTAAGAGGTGAATATTATTATCCAGCTACTCATGCCTTATGGTTTTATGCTCCCGGCTCCAACAGTTGTTCTTCCACCTGGTATAGCCAGCCTCTAGCCGGTAAATACAAAAACCATTGTTTTTATCAACCAGAAAGTGGCATATGTGAACAATTATATTAAAAGATAGAAGCTTTAAAAAAAGCCTCTATTTTTTATCCGTTGAACCAAAACCACCCTTTCTTTTACCTGTTGCTTGATCATCATCGCCTAACAAATACTTCTGAAAAATAGCTTGCCCAATTACATCACCTTTATGAATAACTATATCATGATCTAAAATATTATAATACTGAAAATAAAAATGCCCTTCATTATCTTGATTTTCATAGTAATCACTATCAATAATTCCCATACTATTTGCCATCACTAAACCTTTTTTAGGCCCACTACTACGATTAACAAGCATCACATACTCATCGCTTTGCATATAAACCTTTAACCCAGTAGGTATTAAAGTTGGTTTACACCCTAAAAAAAATGGAGGAATAACTACATCTTCAGCTGCTTCGACATCATATCCAGCTGCGTGCATTGTTTTACGAACAGGTAAATGAATATCCTTATCTACATAACTACTAACTACTTCAAAACCTCTAACTTTCATTTATATCTCCTTCTATATATAAGTATATCAAAAAAAACTAGTAAATAACAATTATATCTTCCTTTTATCAGCCACAGATTTATAACAATTTTTAGGTTCAAATGCTTCTGAATCTAAAAATTTAACTAATTTATCAACTGTCATTTGTAGTCCTCTTATAGAATTTTTCTTCATATCTACATCTTTCAAATCTATAATCATTTTACCATCAGCATCCCCAAAACATTTAATATTTCCATGAGCAAAAGCATTTCTAATAACTTCACATATAATTTCTTTTTTTATATGTAAAGATTGTCGCTGAGGATTTTTCATAAGTCGTTTCGCATAAGCTTCTTGATAATAATCTAAATTACAACTGCCATTTTTACTTTCTGAATAAAGATAATAATCATTTATATCAAAATCAAAATCAACCATATCATAATCTATTTCCGCAAATTTATCATCATTTTCTTTTACCTTTATATTTTGCAATCTATACAATATTAAATATGCCTTTAAAATAGCCAAAGCAACCGTACAACTTTCTTTAGCAAACTCATCCCCAAAAAAGAAAGGATCATTAACATCAAATTCCTGATTAGAAATAGAATTAATCAAATGATAAAAATGAGCCAACCAATTACATATTTCACTTTTACTATCAATACTAAATGAAACACTACTTGTAATTATATCCATTTTTTGCCTTTCTTCTAACTCAAAAAAGTTGGCATAATTTTTTAATATTCTTTTGATGATATTATTTATTATTGGTTCTTCTAAAGTATATGTTTTAATTTCTTTTATATTAATTCCCTTACTAGAAGCCAAATTATAAATTTTTTCTAATCTAGGTTGGGCTAAGGCAAACTTTATTTTTAGACAACTTTTCTTGAAACATCATTCCTATTGTATTAGTTCCATCATAATTTTCTATATCCGTCTCTATTTTTATAATTGTAAGTTCTCTTAAATATTCTACCAAATCATCTAAGTTTTTTATATTCATAACTTTTACATCAAATAAACGATCATCTTCATTTAAACCCATCCCCAAAACATTACTAAAATAACTAAATATAAACTGATAAAAATTTTGATTCAAAATTACAGCCTCATAGTAACTTTTTGTTTTTATATGGGTATAAGAAGTTTGTAATTCTTCCATATCTAAGACAAAATTAGCATGCAAAAGCCCATTTCTAACTCTTCTAAAAACATCGCTATTACTAACATCGGTATTTGGACAATTAATAATACTAAGCCAATTATCAAACGCTGTATGCCTTGTTTTTAAAGCATCAAATTCTGCAATTTTTTGCTTATCTTTAGGCCTTAAGTCTAACTCTCTAAAATCTTTATAAATAACAAGTTCATTGTAATCTTTTACTTTTTCTTTTCTTTCTATCGCTTCTTTATTTAGTCCCAGTAAAGTTATAACAATACTTAACATTAAAGCATCTATTTTTTGAGATGAAACCATAGAATTATTAACAAATTGAGCAAATTCATATTTCCAAAATTCCAAAGCTTTACTCTTATCAAAACCAAATTGATAAGCTTGGGTTAATTCATTTAATAAGCTATATGCTCTTCTATAATATTTTTCTTCCTTCATCACTTTTAATTCATTCCTCTCAAAAACCATGATTTATTTTTTTATTTCAAACTATAACAAAATTATATCATAAAATAAACCCAAGTTGCTATAACTTAGGTTTATTTTATTAAGGAATTACCAATACTTGACCAATGGAAAGTAAATCGCTAGTAAGATTATTAGCTGATTTTAAAGCATTAACACTTATCCCATTATTAGTCGCAATCTTCCACAAACTATCTCCACTTTTTACAATATAAGTTTTCACTGATGTAGTTTCTGCCGGAATAACTAATACTTCCCCAATAGAAAGTAAATTAGAAGTTTTGTTATTAGCCGTTTTTAACGCATCTACCGAAACTCCCAAATTTTTGGCAATACTATAAAGGGTATCCCCACTTTTAACGGTATAAGTATTAGCCGCCGAAGAATTACTATTACTTACATTTAAAACTTGACCAATACTTAAAATATTACTTGTAAGATTATTTAATTCTTTAAGTTCATTAACACTAAATCCATATTTATTAGCAATACTATAAAGGGTATCGCCTGCTTTTACCGTATAAGTATCAAGGGTAGCCGCATTACCTTCACTTACTACTAACTTTTGCCCAATAGATAAAGTGTTACTCGTTAAATTATTAAGAGCTTTTAATTCACTAACACTCATGCCATACTTATTAGCTATAGCATACAACGTATCCCCCGCTTTTACCGTATAAATATTTTCATCACTAACTCCCGGTTCTTCCAAAACTTCAGGAATAACCAAAGTCATTCCAATACTAAGAGTATTACTAGATAAGTTATTAGCACTTTTAAGTTCATCCACACTTACACCATATTTACTAGCAATTCCATATAAAGTATCCCCCGCTTTAACAGTATAATAATTACCAGCCATTCCTTCAGGTACCGTATAAGGAACGCCGATATAATTAGCCAAAGCTCGCACAACTGCTTCTGCTAATTCCTCCCAATTATTTTTAATTTGATTAACATCATCCCCAGTAGAATCAAGAAAACCATATTCAACAATAATTGCTTCATTATTAGGTGTTTCCCTTAAAATATAATAATAGTCTTTACTTGAGTTACTAGGAAGTCTTCGTTGATAATATTTACGAACATTTTGTCCTGACCTAATAAATTCACTAGCTATATTACTTGATAAAGTATCACTATTTCTTAAAGCATAAATGATTTCAGCCCCATCGCCGCCTGGCGATAGTCAATGTGTAACTAATTTGAATTTTCCACGATTTTGGGATAAACACCAAAATTGGAAATATTCTTATTGTTCAACGTTTTTATCCGTATTTTAAACATTTCTATTCTTATCAAAAATTAATTATTTCCAATCACAGAAGCAGTTAATGCAGATAAAACTATATTTTGAAATTCTTTTACCTCTTCGGGATTTAATTTATTCATAGAATCAACTGCTTCTATAAAGTCTTTAACAGCATCTAATATTTTTTTATAACTGTCAGAGTTATTTTTTTCTAGTTGTGCTTTAATTGCAATCATGTTATTCATAAAAGCCATGTAATTATTATCCATTTTCTTCCTCCTTAACTATTATTTTTTAATTATTTCCTATTTTTTGTAATTCTTCCCTTTCTAACTCTTTAATAGACTTTTCTGGAGTTGGTAAAGTTTCAGGCATATTACCGCCAAGTTCTTCAATTGCCTTTCTTACAGTTTTACCTACGTTGTAATGAGTTAAACAAGCATCATCTTCATTATCAACATTATCCTTTTTAAGTTTTGCCTCTGTTTGTGTAATACGGAATAAATTAGCACCTAATTCCTCACTACCCATATAATCAAGTATGTCTTCATTTTCTTTTATATTTTTACGTTTGGCTATTTGTTTAGCTGTTTCTCCATTATAAAGTCCTTTGTATCCATAATTATTAAATTTGCCAAAATTTTCTACTCCTACTTCCCTAGCAGTTTTAAATAAGTATTTATTTTTATTATTAACAAGAATTCTAGTATATAATCTTTTTTCATCTTCTGATAACTTGGAATATTCTAATTCAGTAATTTCTTGTTTTCTAGTTTGAATAGCAAAATATGTTTGTCCAAGTGCTACTGGTTTCTTTTTAGGATTTGCATTTTGAACTATCATATAACATGCCTATCTTGATAATTTGTAATCAATTACTGTTTTTGATGCACCTTTAGGCATTGCTATCGTTTTCCTGAACTCAGGAAAATGATCAGAAACATTGTTATTACTAGTTTCACAAGCAATCATTGCACGTTTTATAACTTTATGAAAGTTTTCCTATTTACTATACTCTAGTAAAGGCATTAATTCTCTTGCTTCCCAAAACTCCTGACCAAATTCATCAATATGTTTTATACTTTCAAAAGTTTTTTCTGTATATTCTTCTATATTACTCATTTTACTAACCTCCCTTACTACATATTATACCAAACTTCTGTTCTTATGTCGATATTTGTATAAGTAGTTTATCAATTTTATGTAACACTTCTCCCCAACTTGGGTAGAAGTTCTAATTATTTAATATACTAAATTTATAGACAATTTCTACATTTCTATCTTTATCTATAATAATTTTGTCTATCAAAGCTTGCATTAGTTCTCTTGAAGGATTATCAATATCGATTAATTCTCTTATTTTGTTTTCATATTCTTTTAGATCTGACTTATTAACTTTTTTGTTTTCTTTAATATTTTGTAAGCTTTCAATTTTTTCTCTTGTTCTAACAAGAGAATTTTCAGTTTCTCTGGAAATTCTTACATACATTTCTTCAGATACTATTCCATTAAATTTATCTTGATATAGCATATCTAGTTTACTAATAAAGTTCTTTTCTTGTTTTCTTAAATCATTAATTTGATTATTAACGTTATCTTTACTATCATTCCTATTAACTTTTTTTGATATTTCGGATATACCTAAATTTTTTAAATACTTCTTACAAGTATTTTTTATAACCTCTAGCAATGATTCTTCAAGTTTATCATACGGACTGAAATGAGGTTCACACATTCTCCTTCTAGGATCTCTAGAATACCTATTACAATTAATAGTCCAATAGTCATGATTTTTTCTATAAGATACTGTTAAAGTATTACCACATTCTTTACAATATAACAAATTTTCAAATAATCTTTTATCTCTATTAGTAACATTAGATTTAGTAGTTCTTTTAACATTATTTTGAATACTTTCAAATATAAATCTATCTATTAATGGTTCATGAGTATTTTTAACTATATCCCAATTACTCTTGGGTAATGCTTTTTTCTTTTTAGATTTATAAGATACTTTAGTCTGTGTACTTTGAACCATATCACCTACATACATCTGATTTTTTAATATCTTTTTAACGGAAGAAATAGTCCACATAGGATTATATTTAGCATTTGAGTTGGGATTCTTTCTTTTTAAACTACTTGGTGTTTTTATATTATTATCATTCAAATAAGTAGTTATTTCAGAAAGTCCTACTCCATTGTAAGCCATGCCAAATATCTTTTTAACAATAGGTGCATACTCTGGATCTGGTATTAAGTGTCCTTTATCATCTGGATCTCTTAAATATCCATAACTTGGAGCACTTCCAATAAATTTTCCATTTCTTCTTTTATCATTTAAAACATTACGTATTTTAACTGAGTTTTGTTTACTATAATAATCATTACAAGCAAATAGCCATGTTGCTGAATCATTACTTGCTTGATTAATAGCGTTATCATAACCTTCTAGCATAGAAATAAATCTTATTCCATTTTCAGGAAAGAAAGTTTCAACATAATAACCTGTTAAAATATGATCTCTACCTAATCTTGATAAATCTTTTACTACAACAAGATTAATTTTTTTGGCTTTAATATCTTCTATAAGTCTTTGAAAACCTGGTCTATCAAAAGTAGTACCTGAATAACCATCATCTACATATTCATCTACGAAAATAAAACCTTTTTCTTTTACAAAATTTTTTAGTATATTTCTTTGATTAAGGACACTCTCACTTTCAGATTCATAAGATTTGCCCTCATCAGCTTCAGATAATCTTATATAAATTCCTGCTTTATAGTATTCTGACATCTCTCTTAAAGTGTTATACAAGTTTACTCTCCTTTATCTTTTGAATAACGACTGAAGCCAATTAAATTATAACACATAAATTTAATTATGAGCATTCTGTCAGTCACTATTTATCACACTATTTATAAATTTAGTTACCAAATCTGTAAAATTAGGAGAATCATCTTTGAAAGTTTCTGTTATCTTAAACATAAGCCACCTCATTTAATTTTATGAGTGAGCTTTTCATAATATATCTTCCTCCTTTTCTTTAAACTCTTTCAATAAATTCTCCATTTCTTCTTGTTCTTCTTTAGTTGCAACACTAGATTCAATAGGAATACCATGGATCGGTTATAATAAATTAGACAAAAAAAATAAGAACATGTATAATAGAAGAGAAAGGAATATTTGTTAAATATGGAAAAAAGAAGAGAAAAAAGAAATTATACAGATGACTTTAAAAGACAAGTAGTTAATTTATACAATAACGGAAAATCTAGAAGCGAAATTATAAGAGAATACGATCTGACACCATCCGCTTTTAATAATTGGATAAAACAATATAATAATAGTGGGTCATTTAAAGCAAAAGATAATCGAACAGAAGAAGAACAAGAATTGATTGAATTAAGAAAAAGAAATCGTCAATTAGAAATGGAGGTAGATATTTTAAAGCAAGCGGCGCTGATAATGGGACGAAAATAAAAGTAATTAAAGCCAATAAAGACAAGTATAGTATCAGTGCAATGTGTAAAGCTCTAAAAGTGTCCAGAGCTCTTGTCTATTATGTTCCTAAAGAAAAAGATGATTCTGAAATACGGGAACAAATTGTTCAAATATTTCATGAAAGTAGAAATAATTATGGAACGAGAAAAATCAAAGTAAAGCTTGCAAAATTAGGTTATCAAGTAAGTCGAAGAAGAATTGGGAGGATTATGAAAGAAGAAGGATTAGTAAGCAATTATACGGTAAAGCAATTTAAAGTGCACAAAGCAAGTTGCAATGAGGAAAACGTAGATAATATAGTAAATCGAGAATTTACAAGAGAAGAAACATTAGATGTAGTAGTAAGCGATTTGACTTATGTAAATGTTGCGGGGAAATGGAATTACGTTTGTCTCATATTGGATTTATTTAATCGCGAAATTATTGGGTACTCTTGTGGAAAATATAAAAATGCAGAGTTAGTATATCAAGCCATTTGTAAAGTTCCTTATGATTTAAATAAGATTCATATTTTTCATACAGATCGAGGAAATGAATTTAAAAATAAACTGATTGATGAGGTAATTCAAACATTTAATATTAAGCGTTCTTTATCTAAAAAAGGATGTCCGTATGATAATGCCGTAGCGGAAGCAACCTACAAAATATTTAAAACAGAATTTGCATTTAACAGAAGATTTACTAGTTTAGAAGAACTAGAACGAGAATTATTCGACTATGTAAACTGGTATAATAATATTCGCATTCATGGCTCTTTAAATTATCAAACGCCAGTAGCATATCGATTAAGTTTGTCCTTATAAAAATTGTCTAAAAAAGTGTTGACAATCCACTCTTAGAATAATCATTTATAAATAAAGTATCACTTCCATTGAATATTAAATAATTATTCTCTCCCACTGTTATAATATGTGGACTTACATAAGCAATGTTAGTTCCTTTGATATTAATAATACTTCCTTGCTTTATTATAGGTTTAACACAAGCAAATCTACATATCATTTCAATCCTTTTTAAGACTTCCTTATCAAACTCTAATTCCTTAACAACATCCATACTCATCACTTCCATTCTCAAATAACAAAAAAACTAGACGGTACTTCTAGTTAATATTTATTACTCTCGAATAAAAAGTTCGAGTTTCCTATCAATCTGGTGCTGAAAACAGGATTCGAACCCGTGATCTTCTGCGTGACAGGCAGACGTCATAGGCCTCTAGACTAACGAACCACATGGTTGCGGGAGAAGGATTTGAACCAACGACCTTCGGGTTATGAGCCCGACGAGCTACCAG